>JAAFJK010000093.1 GCA_013298105.1 Cytophagales bacterium | reverse complement strand
ATAGATAGAGATTTGAATGCAAGTTTGAATCTTGAGAAATTGGCGGTGAGCTACACCGTGTCCGCCTGTGGAGCCTCGAAAAAGCCTGTGTCAAATGGCACAGGGGGGCTACGAAGCAGGAAGTGAACATCAAATGTATAAGTTTGTATAAGTTTCACGTAGCGGTTTATTATCTATTGTTTTCACCTTGAAACAGTAAGCAGTTTTTTATTCGCTCATAAACTTCTATCATAGTAGAAAGTTCAATGTGGTGTGTGTTGGGAAACTGATAGTGATTTTCGGGTGGAAAATTAAATTCCACTTCATTTGTAGATTCAGCCCCAGCACTTTCAGGACTTACCAAAATATCTCCAAAAAGTTGCGTTATCCAATGTTTTTCATCTTGCGTAAGCCTTCCCGAAATCACATAATAAGATACACCCGAAAGTTTTTGGGTGGGTGTTTTGTTATTTTGAAGAAATTGGTCAGGTTCTTTGTTTTTCCAATCGTCATCTTTCACGTACCCAAAACGCAGGTCTTTGATGCCATCACTTCGCAAGTTAATTGCCTTGCCTACCAACCTTGTTTGCCAGTTGGGAACTTGCTCAAGAATATTGGTAACAACATTAGCAAGCCTCTCCAAATAAGAACCCAAATGAGGTGTTGCTATTAAAAATACGCTTTTTACTTTTTTTATCCAACCAAAATCGCTCTCTTGGGCATAATGACAAGCACTGTGTGTA
Organism: Cytophagales bacterium; assembly: GCA_013298105.1. Classification (GTDB taxonomy): domain Bacteria; phylum Bacteroidota; class Bacteroidia; order Cytophagales; family Microscillaceae; genus RDXI01. The sequence continues at coordinate 6,053 of JAAFJK010000093.1, read as the reverse complement.
ACCAAACCGCCCATACTGTGGGCTATGATGCAAATTTCTTCTATTTCTACAGGATAATTTTGGTGCAATTTTTCTAAAATAGCGGCTAATGCTTTTCCATTGCTCGAAATGTGCAACCCCGTATTATAGCGCAAGTAAAAGGGCGTATATGGGAGGTCTTGAGCCAACAGCGACCCGTAGTCGCTTTTATCTGCAAACTCCCAAGCAGTTTCGTTATGCGTAAATCCGTGAATCAGCACACAAATTTTAGCCGAAATTATGGAATCAGGTTGTCTATATCGTGCCAATAGATTCTCTTTATCCAAAGCTACCAAAGTATCCTTGTCATAAAAATTCATCTCTATTCCCAAAGGTGTATGCTGGAGTTTATCGCCTATCGCACCATTGAGTACGCTGATACTCTGATTGGAAATTCTTTTGAGAATTTGAAAAAAATTAATCATTTGTAATTTCAAGGGTTTATAAATTCAAATATACTTCTTTTTGATTGAAAATGCAAATGCGCTAAATTTTTGTAAAACAGCGTTTTAGTGCGTTTGTGCTGTAGCCACAAAACAAAACCACCCTAAAAAAACTGCGTTAGTTGAAGTCTATAGACTTCAAATTGCCTGTTGTGATAAATCTCCATGCTACACACATCGGAAAGTAGTTTTGGGATATGCTTTGTCATTCCGACTGAAAGGAGGAATCTCGATTTTTGTTCACAAATCGCCTTGCAATGACGAGATTTTTCACTTCGCTCAAAATGACAAAATCCCAAAACCAATTTCGTATGTGTGTATGGCAGGCGCAAAAATTTGGAGAAATGGCAAATAAGGGTTATTTTTGCATACCAATCGTTCAGTAAATTATGGCTCTCCAAAAAATTAGTAAAAAAGAAATTATCGCTATTTCTATCAAGATGTTTCGCAAACAAGGCTACTATCGTACCTCGATGGCAGATTTGGCAAAAGCGACAGGCTTAACCAAAGGCGTATTTTACCATCATTTTGCAAGTAAGGAGGAACTCATGAAAACAGCCCTCACTACCCTGAGCGCGTGGTTTGAGGAAAAAATATTCAAGTCGGCTTACTTGCCTGACCTTACCGCTCAAGAAAAATTTGACAACATAGCCGAAGCCGCCATAAAAGCCTTCACAAGTGATTTGGGAGGCTGTTTGTTTGCTAATACCATTCTCGAAACTGCCCATGTAGAAGAAACTTTTTTGCCCGAAATTAAACACTTTTTTCAAAATTGGGAAAATGCTATGTGCAAAGTCTTTGAAGAAAAGTATGCTGAACAAGCACTTTTAGAGATAGCTAAACAAAATATCGCAGACATTGAAGGCGCATTGATTTTGATGCAACTCTACAAAGATACTTCTTACCTTCAACGTACTTTACAAAGACTAAAAAAAATGTTGTAACGCTAAAGTTGTGTTACTCAGATATGAGTAAGAGCCAAAAAATAAGGGGAAAGAATACAGTATCAAATATAATCATTCCATTTATTTTTGAACCCTTACCAAAACATTTCATTTTAAAAAAGTACAATTTCAAAGTCTAACCCCCTTTTCCTATTAGGCAGGCAAGGTGTTTCAAAGTGTTCACAAATTGTCCGATTTCGGACAAACTAAAATTAAATAAAATCATAAGTATTTGATAAGTAGCGTTTTACGTTTTTGGTATGTTTTAGGAGCTATATCCAACAAAAATAAGCTATGAAATCACAACTCCTACTCCTTGTGTCTATTTTTTGGTGGGCTACCGCCGCCTTGCCTACCCACGCACAGCAACGGCTGGCAGGCAAGGTCTTGGACAACACTCAAAAACCCGTAGAAGGAGCTATCCTTTCGCTACTTTTTGCCAAAGATTCGCTGATGGCAAAAACATACATCACAGAAGCTGATGGAAAATTTGAGTTCAATAACCTCAAACCGACCGATTATCGGCTCCAAATATCGCAAGTAGGTTATCAAAACTACCTAAGCCCTGTCATCACACTTCGCGCTGAAGAACCGTCCTTTGACTTGCCTGCCATACAGCTACAACCCGAAAATAACACGCTCAAAGAAGTAACCCTTACGTCCCAAAAACCGTTCATAGAGCGCAAAATAGACCGTACTGTCCTCAATCCTGACGCGCTCCTCAGCAATGCAGGCGCGAACATTTTGGAAGTATTGGAGAAAGCACCCGCCATTCAGCTTGATGGAGAAGGCAATATCAGCCTCAAAGGAAAACAAGGCGTAATGGTATTCATAGATGACAAACCTACCTACATAGCCGCCAAAGATTTGCCCAATTATTTGCGCTCCTTGCCTGCGGGTTCAGTAGAAACGATAGAAATCATGCCCAATCCACCCGCCAAATATGACGCGGCAGGCAATGCAGGCATCATCAACATACGCCTCAAACGACAAATAGCTAAAGGTTTGAATGGTAGTTTTTCTACGAACTACGGGCAGGGAAGGTTCTCACGCACCAACAGTAGCCTGAACTTTAACTACCGCTTCAATAAAATCAATTTTTTCACGAACCTAAGCGCGAACGTAAACAATAGCTACCAAGACCTTACAATTTGGCGCGAATATTTCCAACCGACAGGCGAACGCAACAGTGCTTTTACTCAAAATTCTTATATCAAAAAGCGCAACCGCTCGCTGAACCTCAAAATGGGCATAGATTATTATGCCACCGAAAAATCTACTTTTGGTTTTGTGGTCAGTGGATTCAGCAATCCCTCAAATACACCCAACGCAGGCAAGGCACAAATCACTGACCAAAACGGACTACTTACTTCCCGCAATGAAGCCCTCGCTACCGCAGACGAAACGTGGCTAAACGGCACTGTAAATGCAAACTATAGCTATAAAATTGATAAAAAAGGCAAAGAAATTTCTGCTAATTTGGATTATCTTTACTATGATAACAATACCACACAATCACTTGTAAATGAAGGGCTTACCCCCGATTTTGTATCCGTAGATAGGAAGGTGCTTGATTCAAAGTTGCCTTCCAAAATAGCTATCCAAACCGCCAAAGTGGATTATACCAATCCCTTGCCTGCGGGCGCGAAACTGGAGGCAGGTGCCAAGATAAGCCACATCAGCACCCAAAATATTGCCAATTTCTTTGATGTGATTGATGGCATAGCCACGCCAAATTATGACTTCTCTAACGACTTTGCATATACTGAAAATATCAGCGCGGGCTACCTGAATTTTAGCAAAGAAGGCAAACGCTTCTCTTTTCAGGCGGGCTTACGATACGAAGGAACTGCCATCGGAGGCAAGCAAAAAGGCAATATAGTCATCAAAGATTCAGCCTTTACGCGCCGATATGATAGCTTCTTTCCTACCTTTTTTATCAACTACCAGCTCGATTCGGCAGGCAAGCATCAAGTCGGTTTCAATTATGGCAGGCGTATCAACAGACCAAACTACCAAGACATGAACCCCTTTACGTATCCTATGGACAGGTTCACGCTCTATGGAGGCAATCCTTTTCTGCGCCCGACTTTTTCTCAAAACTTTGAACTTTCCTACACCCTGAACAATGCCATCACGCTTACTGCCCAATACAGCCTTACCAAAGATGTAATCAATGAAACTATCGAACAGGGCGCGAATATTTTTTACAGTCGCCCAGGCAATATTGGACAGCAAATTTCTTATGGGCTTTCGCTGAATGGTACGGTACAGCCTTTCAAGTGGTGGACGCTACAATGGTATGTGGAGTTTACGCACAATGATTTTGATGCCTTGCTTTATGGGCAACGCCTGAAAAATAAGGGTACTTACGGATATTTCGCGCCTACTTCTATATTTCAGGCAGGCAAGGGCTGGAGTGCTGAGATAGGCGGTTTTTACCAAACAAGCATTTATTCAGGACAATTTGTGTTGATTCCTTGGGGAGCTATGCGCCTCGCGGTAGGCAAGAAAATATTGAAAGACAAGGGCGCGTTGAAGCTCGGTGTGAGCGATTTGCTTTACACCAATCAGCCTGGAGGCAATATCAAAGGTTTGGCAAACTCTACTGCGCGTTGGTATAGCCTTTTGGATAGTCGGGTAGTTACATTGGCTTTTTCGTACCGTTTCAACAAAGGGCAATCGCTCAAAGCCCGCCAAATAGATGGTTCTGAGAGCGAAAGACAAAGGGTAAGATAGGATAAAATTTGATACAAATGCCTTTAGTGGTCAGTCTTTCTTACTTGTTCGCGGTCTTTTTTTCGGATTGACAACCGCAAGCGGATTGCCAACCGAAAAAAAACGAACATTTAACTGAGACTGACCACTTTAGGAACAAGTAAAAAATAACTTGGACATTTTGCTAATCTTTTGCACTTATACTTCGTTGCAATTTTCATTACAAAACACCGCTTTGCGCTTCTATTGCGCCTTGTCTAAGCGCAAAATAAGTCATAAACAGGCTGGAAGCCTGTTCTACAGTTTTGCCTCCGCAATAACTTTCGAAGAACCTTATTTTTTACTCGTTCCTTACTTCTGAAAGCCTTTCCAAATCATATAGCCCCAGCCCCCTACAGGCAAGTACATGAATAGCACTTCAGGGTTGCGTGTAACCATACCTACAGCCGTTTGTACCATATCCATGAGTGTTTCGTCTTCTTGAGGTTGCATTTCGCTGTCTATAATAGCTTGGCGTTTGGCGAGGTCTTCGGGTGTATTCTGGCTATAGACTGCGAGTTTTGACTGCAATGCCGCCCAACGCTTTTCGTGGTCTATGAAAAGGAATGCCCACATGGGAGGCAAGAAATAAAGCATCTTGTTCCAGTTAGAAGCAAGCGTATTGAATAATTCTGCAAAATCAAACGGTTTTTGTCCAAACCTACGCACAGCTTCGTCAAGCTCAAGTTGCATGATATGGTGTACCCTGTCGCGCAAAAAGTTCAAATCTTCTTTCGTGATTTCATCAAAAGGCTTGGTAAGCATCTCGTATGTTTTGATGCGCCTGCCTCTTACAAAAGTGAGTTTGGCAGGAAAGGCAAAATAAAACATCCAAGGCTGTAGCAACACCAAAAGGGTAGTCAAGCCCAAAGGTAGGAAAGGTATGCCTATATTTTGGACAATGCCATTTATCTCAGGGATACTATAGCTAAATGGGTTCACATATTCTGCATTCACAGTCGCAAACGGCACAATGTCTGTTTTGTACTTCAGGCTCATGCGCAAAGTGGAAGTAGAAAGTCGCTGTAGCCTGTAGCGTTTATCAAAACCCTTGCCTATCCCTTCTACCCCTTCAGGATAAATGAGTACATTCGATTCGCTGAAGTGCATCATCGTGTCAAAGTTCAGGGTAGTGGCATCAATTCCTCCTGCACGTTTCCAAAATTTAGGCAATAAAAATGGATTCATCAAATTGGATTGAGAAAGCATGGGGGAGGCAATGCCTCTGCACGCTTTTGTCAAATCATAGCCATTGATGCGCATAAGTCCCGAAGCGAATATCACGCCGTCCCAAGGAAATGCCATGCCAGAGTGATTGCTGGCAAAAATCAGTGGGCGTTTGGGATTGTTGCGCTCAGGAAAATGCTCACCCTCAAAACCTATAAACTCTGCCCTGAAGTAATATTTTTCAATGGGTGTAAGCACGAATTTAGCTAAATTCTTGGCATATTCGAGGTTAAAATATTCAAAAAATATTTTCTTATTTGCTTCAATGTCAGGTGTGAGCGCGGGTTCATCAAATACTTCACTTGCCTGCACTTCTATAGCTTCGGGTTCATGAGGTGTAGCTACAGGCGCGTGTCCATTTTGGGCTTCTTTGGTTTTGAGTTTGGCGGTTAGGGGCTTTTCCATGAGTGTACTATGTAGGGAAGTACAAAGTTACGTATTTTTCATGAATTATGCAAATTTATGTGCAAAACCACTATGACAAAGTACGCAGGGAGGTTTGAAGGTTGAAGGTTGAGGTAAGAAACGCCCTTGCCTGCCCGCTACATAGCAGGCAGGCAAGGTGTAACTTAATTCAAATCACTTAATCTTTGGGCTATTTGCTCTGCCATCTGAAGTTTACGCTTCATCTCCTCGAGTGCCAGTTGTTCTTCTTCGCGTTCGC
>JAAFJK010000591.1 GCA_013298105.1 Cytophagales bacterium | reverse complement strand
CAACCCTTCAACCCTTCAACCCTTCAATCCTTCAACCTCCTTGAAACTCCTCCTACTCTTTTCGCACTCGCTTACAGACGAACAGCGTGCAGATGCCTCCGAAAATTGGGGCATCACAGAATTTCTGCCCTTGCCTGCCGACCTCCAACAGCTATTCAGCAATGTCCCTGCAGACTTGCCTGCCCTCGATGCCTATCTCGCGCCTATCTGCGATTGGGTAGGCAAGGAGGCAAATGCGGGGGACTATGTACTCGTACAGGGTGATTTTGGCGCGGTCTTTCATATCGTTTCGCACCTAAAAGCCCAGCACCTTGCCTGCCTATATGCCACCACTGAACGCCAATCTATAGAAATGCCCCAGCCTGACGGAAGCATCAAAACAGAGCGCGTATTCAGGCATAAGATTTTTAGGAGGTATTGAAGCCCGCAACCCCAAAGGGGAGTTTTTGAGAAAACAAATAATTTTCTCCCTTTCGGGGTAGGGGGCTTTCCTTTTTTTTCACTACCTTTGCATATACCCACACCTTAGCCAAGGCGCGGTTTGTTCTTTGAAACGAATGTCTAAATATGATGCTAAAATTCTTATCTGTACAGTTTGAAGAAACTATCAAAGCCAACGAATTGCCTTTTTTTCGAGGGGCTGTCATAGAAAAAGTAGGGCGCGAAAACGACCTTTTTCATAACCATGTAGGCGATAAGGCATATCTGCATCGCTACCCGCTTATACAATACAAGCGCGTACAAAGCCGACCTACTATAGTGTGTATGGGCGCGGGAGTAGATGAAATTCACAAGATATTTGAGAACCAAGACCTGACAGTGCGCTTGGGTGAGCGGGATATGATGCTGAAGATACACCGCCTCGACCTCCGCGAGTTTGAGCTAAAGGCAAGTGATAAGATGCTTGCCTACCATATACAGCATTGGGTAGGACTGAATCAACGCAACTATGCGCATTACCAGACCTTGCCTACCGAAGCCGAGCAAATCATCTTTTTGGAAAAAATCCTGACAGGCAATATTTTGGGCTTTGCAGAGGGCGCGGGCTGGCATATCGAAGTGCCTGTAGTAGTGCGGATATTGCCTGAAATCCAAATCCACACCGTACACATCAAAGACCAAACGCTGATAGGATTCAGTTTTATGTTTTATACCAATATATTCCTGCCCCACTTCATAGGCTTGGGAGGCAAGGTCGCGCTTGGGTTTGGAATAGTGAAAAAAGTAAAATAATCAGCCCCCTGCCCCAAAGGGCAGAGGCGATTGTTTCTATTGTAGGGGTGGGGTTCACCCCCACCCAAGCTAAAAACAAGTTATATTTTTAGCGTGTTTTTAGCTCGGTTTGGGTGGGGGTAAACCCCACCCCTACATCAAAATCGCGTTTTTTAGAGAATCAATCGCCTCTGCCCAAAGGGAGTTTTACACAAATAGTCCCTACTTTGTGAGAAAGTAGGCAAGTTCTTTGACATGAATGTTTGGTTGCAAAATTTGCTAAAATTTCTTTAAAATGCATAAAATGCCCGATTTTCTAACGACTTTAGTGTTCATAAGTGATTGTATATCAGTGTGTTGCAGGTAAGTACGGGTAGTAGCCTTATCCATGAAAAGTTGGATTGCGACAGGTGTTGGTTTTGGTGTACTTTCAGGCTTTCGTGTAGTAGCCTTATCCATGAAAAGTTGGATTGCGACAAATTGTTTTCATTGTGTTGTTTGTACTGTTCCTGTAGTAGCCTTATCCATGAAAAGTTGGATTGCGACAGATACGAGAGCTGATACTCATAGTAAATAGCTAGTAGTAGCCTTATCCATGAAAAGTTGGATTGCGACACTTAACAAGATACCAAGAACCTTCTTTATATGTTGTAGTAGCCTTATCCATGAAAAGTTGGATTGCGACATTTCCTTCTTGCGTTCCTCCATAGACAGTAGTTTGTAGTAGCCTTATCCATGAAAAGTTGGATTGCGACACATCTTCGAGTTTTTGCAAACTTATCTTTGCTAGGTAGTAGCCTTATCCATGAAAAGTTGGATTGCGACAGATTGTTCTCTCCTAATAAAGAGTGCATTTTGGAGTAGTAGCCTTATCCATGAAAAGTTGGATTGCGACGAATTGTTATTTACTACGGGCATGTTTGGGTTTATTGTAGTAGCCTTATCCATGAAAAGTTGGATTGCGACCTAAATAAATCTCATTGCTGAGATTGAAATTCAGTAGTAGCCTTATCCATGAAAAGTTGGATTGCGACATGCCTTGAAGATCTTTTAGACTTGTGATTGCCATGTAGTAGCCTTATCCATGAAAAGTTGGATTGCGACAAAGGGATTATTATTGAGGCTAAAGCAATTGCTATGGTAGTAGCCTTATCCATGAAAAGTTGGATTGCGACAGCATAGAATCCGTTATTTCCATCCCGTTTACGTCGTAGTAGCCTTATCCATGAAAAGTTGGATTGCGACTTTTGGATTTTCGGTGAAGGAGTTTTGTCCTTCAGTAGTAGCCTTATCCATGAAAAGTTGGATTGCGACAGTTTTGTGGCGAAGTGCCATAATTTTAAAAACTCGTAGTAGCCTTATCCATGAAAAGTTGGATTGCGACAGAAGGAATACTGCCAGAAAGATGCATATAATGTAGTAGCCTTATCCACGAAAAGCCCCCCTGCCCCCGAAGGGGGAGAACGCGGTAATCTGCCGAAACTCCCCTTCGGGGTCGGGGGCTTTTGGTAGTAGCCTTATCCATGAAAAGTTGGATTGCGACGTAGCTAAAACAATCTATACTCATCTGATTAAAATGTAGTGGTGCATCTGATAAATAACAGCATAATCCTTGTCTGCCCTTGCGTGTGTCCTAAAACGTTTCCGTACTGTGAAGGCTTACATAATGGCTAATTTTTATTATGCAAAAACTTATCAGACGCAACAGTAGTAGCCTTATCCATGAAAAGTTGGATTGCGACAGTGCAGGTTGTTTTGTTTCAGGAAGTTTTATTTCGTAGTAGCCTTATCCATGAAAAGTTGGATTGCGACATTAAAAACTTAGTTAGTT
>JAAFJK010000807.1 GCA_013298105.1 Cytophagales bacterium | reverse complement strand
TAAAAAATACAGACGAGCCATTTGTAGTACATTAATCGTAAATCCAAAATCGTAAATCCAATATGTTATATCTTTTGAAAGGAATCCAGACCGAGTGGATAAAAACTCGTAGAACCTTTGTTATTTTGTATGTGGTGCTTTGCCCTTTGTTGCTGTCTGTTTTGACATTTTTGGCTTTTGCATTGCGCACTATCAGTATAAATCCAGAAGAAGGCGCAAAAATACCTGACATCAATTACTGGGAAATGTTTATATCAGGCGGTTATGCTACTTTGAGCTATCTTTTTTTGCCTCTTTTTATTGTATTACTGAATACAATGCTCTATGCACGTGAGCATCAGGGCAATATGTGGAAACATTTGTACGCTTTGCCTGTACCGCGCTGGAGTGTATTTGGGGCAAAAAGCCTGTATTCGGTTATACTTTTGGCAGTTAGTTTTGTGCTTTTTATTGTTTTCTTGACTATAGCGGGTTATTTGGTAGATTTTGTGAATCCTTTTTACAAATTCTCTACACACGACAATTTGCTGGGTAAGCACCTCACTGTGTCTGTGCGAATATTTATAGGCGGTTTGGGAATTTGGGCGATTCATAATTGGCTGAGTTTGCGCTTCAAGGGGGTAGGCGTGAGTATGGGACTTGCGATAGCCTCCATTGTGGTTACACCTTTGGTGCTGATGGGAGAGTCGCGCATGGGAGATTGGATTTATGTATATCCTTATCTTCATGCATTCAAGGCATCTGGAGATTTCTTTAAATCAGATACACTTTACAACTTCGTACAGCTCGAAACTATAGGCAGTTTGTGTTATTTTTTGGTGTTTTTGTTTTTGGGCTATTGGGAATACAGCCGCAATAGGCACAAGTAGGCTTTGCTTGTCAAGGTCGCCCATTCGCATAAAACCCTTCTCGCAATTTTATCAAAAGTTTTTCAGCTTCTTTTGCATCGGGTTCGGTAGGCAAGGACGATTTTGCATAAAGGGAGGCAAGTTCAACAGCGCGTGCCTCAGCTATGTCCACCAAATCTTGGTATTCAAAATCCCCTTTGCGAATCTTAAGTAAATAGTCGCGGTTTGGTCTTCGAACTTGGATTTTTTGGTGTGTAGCTATTTCCTCTGCCATATCGAGTAGCCTAAAAGTGTGCATCATATTTTTGCTGTCATAGTTTTTGCCATGACTTAGCGTGTTCTGATAGCGTGCATCATTGCGCTTGCCTACCCAGTCCCAATACTCTCTGTACTCTCTGCAATAAACGGAGTAGCCGTCTTTGTTGAAGGCGAGGTAGGCAAGGGGCGTTTCGCCTTTTTCGATAGAAGTAAGCGACACATCATTGGAATTATCGCCTTGTGCTATCCCTTTATAGCCTTTTGTGCCAGCCTCATCATAAAAAAGTGCGTACACTTCGCGCATATTGGAGAGGCGCACAAGTCCGCACCTTTCCTGCCTGTAGCCGTAATGTTCGAGCCATTTTTGCAAAGGGATACTTTGATAACCTACAGTAACATAACAAAAATCTGTGATATTTTTGCGCTGTTCGTGGACAGGATTGTGGATTTTTTTATTCAATCCTTTGGCTTTTTGGATTTGTGTAAAAGCATAACCTGCAAAGGTCTGCTCACACAGGCGCGAAATAAAAGGAAAAGCCTGTAGCTCGGCTATACAAGGGTGCATGATGCGTACACAATCGGCAGGCGGATAAAGAAGCTCAAGCACTGTAGGGTTGTTTTTGAGCAATAACTCCACATATCGCCCCAATTCATAATATACCAAGTCATTCGTTTCATTGGCTACTTGCGGTACGTACCCAAAGCCATAAAAGCCCTCACGAGGCATTATAAAAATGCCCCGAATGTCTGTATCAGACTCAGGTACTGCCAGTCCGTAGGCGTGGCTACCACTGACACATTCGAGGAGTATAAGTCCTTGATTTTGAAGGTCTTGAATCGTAAGCATTGACAACGTGAACGCGGAAAAGAGAGTGGAAGCAAAACTGCAGTTTCAAATGATGAACAGGCTGGAAGCCTGTTCTACAGAATATTCCGCAATAATTTTTTAAGAACCATTATTTTTCTATTCAATAGACACAAGGGCAGTCTTTTCAGCTTGGCTATACCTCAAATTCACTTCAGCAATAAAGTCCAACACATTGTCGCAGCCACGTCCATCTTCGGCAGAAGTTACAAAATAGGGCGGTAGCTCCTCCCACGTATGCAAAAGTGTGGCATGGTAGCGCGAAAGATTGGCATTGATTTGGTTGTTGGAAAGTTTATCGGCTTTTGTGAAACAGAGCGCAAAAGGAATTTGCTTCTCTCCCAAATATTGCAAGAATGATAAGTCGATGGTTTGAGGCTCAAGCCGCAAATCTATGAGTACAAAAAGGTAGGTAAGTTGGGTACGTTTGTTGATGTAGTTTTGTATCATTTTGCCAAAAGTGGCGCGTTTTTCTTGGCTTGCTTTAGCAAAACCAAAACCAGGCAAATCTACCAAATGCCATTGATTGTTCACTATGAAGTGATTGATGAGCTGGGTTTTACCCGGTTTTTGAGAGGTCTTAGCCAAGGTTTTGATGCCTGCGAGCTTATTGATGAGTGAGGACTTTCCTACATTTGAGCGACCTATGAAGGCATATTCTGGGATATTGCCTTCGGGACATTCGCTGTTTTTTGAGCTACTTTTTACGAATTTAGCGGATTTGATATTCATGAGAGGGAGAGAAAGGAGGTGAGGGGGTTAGACAATCATGCGCTCTATGGGTATGACAAGTATGCCTTCCGCGCCTGCTTCTTTGAGTTGTGAGATGACACGCCAAAACTCCTCCTCGCGGACTACAGAGTGTAGCGAACTCCACCCTTCCATAGCCAATGGCAAAATAGTAGGACTTTTCAATACAGGCAGTATTTGGCTTATTTGATTGATGGCATGATTGGGTACATTCATCAAGATGTACTTATATTCTTGAGCTTTTCGGACACTTTGTATCCTGAAGCGAAGTTGCTCTAAGATTTCTTTTTTAGCTTGACTAAGGCTGGGGGTAGCTATGAGTATAGCTTCAGAGTGCATCACAGTATCTACTTCTTTCAGTCCATTGCTGAGTAGGGTACTTCCAGAGCTTACGATGTCGCAGATGGCTTGTGCAAGCCCGATACTTGGCGCAATCTCTACCGAGCCACTGATTTCGTGTATATGTGCTTTGATGTTGTGTCTTTGCAGGTAGTTTTTTAGGATACGCGGGTAGGAAGTAGCTATTTTAGTGCCATTCAGGTCTGCTATGCTCTTGTAAGTGGCATCTCTGGCAATGGCTAATGCAAGACGGCATTTGCCAAAGCCGAGCTTGTCCACCCAATCTACTGTTTCGTTTGTTTCTACGATTACATTCTCGCCTACTATGCCCAAATCGGCTGTGCCATTGGCGACATATTGTGGAATGTCATCATCTCTCAAAAACAGAAACTCTATAGGAAAATTGCGGGCTTCAGCTTTGAGCTTGCCTGCGCTTTGTTGAAAAGAAATACCACATTCACGCATCAGCAAAAGGCTGTCTTCGCTCAGGCGACCACTTTTTTGAATAGCAAGACGTATCATAATAACTGCAAAGATAGCTTTTTTCTTGAAAAAAGCGCAACGAAGCAACCGAAATAATTGACACTTTTCTTTTTAGGAGGCAAATGATACAGGAGTAGTGATGCTGTAAGCATCTCCTGTCCCTTTAGCACCGCGCAAAATACTGACAAGGGATTCTTACAGAATGGCTAAATTCCTATTGCATCATAAAGAGAAAAGTGTCAAAATTGGAGATAATTCTCCCCTTTGGGGTTGGGGGCTATTTTTTCTTAAAAACAACAAAACCCTTACATAAGTAAGGGTTTTGTTTTAGGTGGCTTTCGCCATAAGTCAAAAGACTAAAACTATTGAGGCTTTTTGGGCTCTTCTTTAGGACCATCTTTTTTCTCTTCAGCTTTTTTCTCGTCTTTAGGAGCTTCTTCAGCTTTCTTCTCGTCTTTAGGAGCTTCCTCAACTTTTTTCTCGTCTTTAGGAGCTTCGTCAGCTTTCTTCTCGTCTTTAGGAGCTTCAGCTTCTTTTTTCTCTCCTTCAGCAGCTTTTTCACCACCACCGCAAGACGTAGTTGCGAAAGTTAAAGCACCGAACATTGCGATCATCAAAAATGTCTTTTTCATTGTTTTAAGGGGTTTTAGATTAAATACTTATTTTGTTTAATTTGATGATGCAAAGATAGGACGGTTTTTTCGAACTTCCAAATTTTTTCGAATATTTTTTTTAATTTTTATTAACTTTTTATTTGGTTTTCATTAACATTTGGATAAATACTTGATTTTCAATTAGATATTTTTACCTTGCCTACCCACAGGCTGTAGGCAGGCAAGATTTTCATGTTATCTCACAAATATAGCATTGGCGTTTGCAGGTGAGCCTGTAGCAAGATTGGTGGCTACGCCATTTTTCCAATATTTAGCGGTTGAGTTTCCTTTAAAATCAGCACCTGCTATATATACATCAGTACCCAATACAAAGATTCCATTGGCTTGCGCATGGTCTGTACCGTCTGTCAAATCCAAGCCCACAACGGCTTGTGAGGTAGCTTTCCAATGTTTAGCCACTATTTTTGAGTTTGTATTGTAGGCTGTTCCTGCCATATACACTTCGTTATTTACTATGGCGATAGCGTTAACTTTAGAAGACCCAGTTGTATGTACGTTGGTAGCTGTAGTACCTTTCCAAAACTTGGCTACGTCTATTTGTCCATTCGAC
>JAAFJK010000306.1 GCA_013298105.1 Cytophagales bacterium | reverse complement strand
CACTTTGGTCTGCGCCTGATAGGAACATAGGCGTGATGGTTTCGCAAGTAAAAGTGATAGTGTGCATAGTTGCAAAGATAAAAAAACATTTCAAAAAACCTAAAATAAACTAAAGTTTCTGTTTTCGCAGGAGTTTCTGTTAAAAAAAACTTGCCTACCGACAGGGCAGGCAAGGTACTGTTTTATATAAACATTCAAAATGTATTTTTTTTGCATAATTTGCTATAAATATTTACTTTTTTGCTCTCACAGACGAGGCGCGAGGCACTATAGTCGTCTTTAGGATTTTGATTTCTGTTTCATACTCCTCTTTTTTATCCACCAGCGCGGTTTGTTTCATGAATACTTGTGCCGCGATTTGCCCCATTTCAAAACCGGGTTGTTTGATGCTACTCAGGGCAGGTTCTACAATCTCACAGACAGGATTGTCGCCAAAACCAATCACAGCCACGTCTTCAGGTATGCGCTTGCCTGCCTCCTTGAGTGCTTTCATGGCACCTATGGCAGTTTCGTCATTCACAGCAAATACACCATCAAATTCGACTTTCTCAGCCAAAAGTTTTTTAGTACTTTCATAACCCGCCTCGAGGCTATCACTATATACTATAGCTTGAGCGAGGGTAGGCAAGTTATGTTTTGTATGCGCATCAAGAAAACCTTGCTTGCGCTCCTTCGCTATCTGCATGGTGTCAGGTGCGGCAAAGTGTATGATTTTTTTGCACCCTTCTTGAATCAGATGCTCTGTAGCCAGCATAGCACCATCATGGTCATCTATCAGGACTTTACTTGAGCGAATGGCATCACAGGCGCGGTCTAAAAATATAACAGGGATATTACGTTTATTCAATACTTGCAAATGCTCATAGTCAGTGGTTTCACTTGAGAGCGACATAAAAAGTCCATCGACTCTGCTGGACACAAGCGTAAAAACACAATCCACTTCACGCTGATAAGATTCGTCCGACTGCGTAATGATGACATTGTAGCCTTCAGCGTATGCTATATCTTCTAAGCCGCTGATGATAGTAGAAAAGAAATGATGCACAATCTTGGGTATGATGACTCCAATCGTGTTAGTTTTGCGTTTGCGCAAACTCAACGCTATGATATTGGGCTGGTAGTCCATTTCATTTGCCAACTCCATGACAGCTTTTTTAGTTTCTTGGCTAATGTCTGGGTGATTTTTCAAAGCACGCGACACAGTGGAGGGAGAAATCTTCAACTCTCTGGCAATGTCTTTGATAGTAACTTGTCCTGATTTCATGGGGCGGTGGAGAGGATAAAAAAATGTAGTCTTTAGCTAAACAAAAAATAAAACACTTAGTTTTTTTTCATATAGCAAAAATAGAAAAAAATCTTTGATATATCCTAAAAATGTTTCGTTTGCGCATACGTTTGCATAATTTTTTTTAATATGTCGTGAAAAAATTGTATTATTTATTGAAAAAATAGGCTAATATTGTGTGTTTAATAAACCCAAATACCACTACTCCCTTACTTGCCTGCGTAGGCAAGTAAAAATAAACTCCCTGCTGGGGTAGGGATAAACATCTCAACATTTATGAATAAAAATTATCTAACCAACCAGTCCGCACCAAATATCTCTGCCAAGAGATGGCGTGGATGGCTGTGGGGCGCAGTTTTGATAGCCATATTTGCACTGCCCTTCACTGCTCAAGCACAACAAACTATCAGTGGTACTGTCAAAGACAGTAAAGGCGAACCACTCCCTGGCGCAAGTGTGATTATCAAAAACACAACCACAGGCTCCTCTACAGATGGAGATGGCAAGTACCAAATCACTGCCAATACAGGCGACATCCTTGTAGCTACCCTTACAGGTTACAAGAATATGGAAGCTACAGTAGGCGCAGAAGCTACCATAGACTTCACACTCGCGGAAGATGGCGTACTTGATGAGGTGGTGGTAGTAGGTTATGGTACGCAAATCAAAAGAGATGTAACAGGTTCCATCTCTCAAGTAAAAGGCAAAGACCTCATGGCTACACCATCAACAAGTTTTGATGCGGCATTGCAAGGTCGTGCGGCTGGTGTTCAGATTGTGCAATCAAGTGGTGTGCCAGGTTCGGCTGTACGTATGCGTATTCGAGGGCAATCGTCTATCTCTGGTAGTTCAGAACCTTTGTATGTAGTAGATGGAGTTCCTGTTACATCAGGTGACTTGAGTAAACGTGATGGACCTTCAAGTGCAGTAAACGGTAATGCACTCGCTGATTTGAATCCCAATGACATAGAATCGATAGAAGTATTGAAAGATGCTTCTGCAGGTGCTATCTATGGTGCGCGCGCCGCAAATGGCGTTGTAATCATCACTACCAAACAAGGCAAAGCTGGTAAAACTGTATTTAATGCAAGTTACTATGCTGGGGTTACTCAAGTAACGCGAAAAATGGAGTTTGTGAATGGCGCAGAGTGGTTGGTTCTTATGGACGAAGCACACAGAAATTCAAATGGTGGACTTCCTATGCCTGCAACGTATAATTTTGGTAGAGGATTGACAGCAGGCGATGTAGTTGCGGGAGGCTATAACACTAATTGGCGTGAAGAACTACTAAGAACAGGATCTACTCAAGAGGCTAACATTTCAGCTTCTGGTGGCAATGAAAAAACAAGATTTTATATAGGTTCAAGCTACAGAAAAGATAATAGTTTTTTCAAAGGCAATACATACGAAAGAGGAAATTTTAGAGTAAATTTAGATAACACAGCTACTGAAAAATTAACTTTAGGTACTCAATTAGGGCTTACTTTCAGTGGCAATGACAATGTACCTTCTACCTGGGGGCAAGCCCAGTCAAGTGCCTTACCAGTTTGGCCTATCCGTAATCCTGACGGAAGCTATTTTGGTTCTACGGCAGCTCAAGGATTTCAACCAGGCACAGGAAATTCGCCAAGTGATAGGTCACGCGAAATAGACAATCCAGTGGCTAAACTCAATAATTCATTTAGAACCACCAACACGCGTGTTTTGGCGAATGTGTATGCTGATTATAAGATTATACCAGGCTTAAATATCAGGGCTGAATTTGGGATAGACTACTTGAGCCAATTTGATTTGGATAAAAGGTCGCCCACAGTGCGTGGTATATTCCCTCGCAATTATACAACCAATACCAATGGACCTAAAGTAATGGCAGGTTCATTTGAAGAACGTAGATTGGAGGTACTAAATTGGAACACACAAGCCTACGCAACCTATCAAAAAACATTCAATGAAATTCATGAGATTAAAGCAACACTTGGTTTAGGGGCAAACAAATCTACACAAGCTCTTTCTGGTAATTACACAAACCCCACTGCTGGTTTCAGAGATGCTTATTATACAGGTTCCAACGCTGGATTGCAAAATTTTGATACAGGCTTACCTGTAGCACCTCCAGAAATGGGTGGTTATAATGGCAACTTAGATTTTGGGTATGCCTTTACTTCTTACTTTGCGCGTGTAAATTATAAATATGCTGATAAGTATTTGGCAGGTGTGAGTTTCCGTGCTGATGGTTCTTCTCGTTTTGGTGAAAACAACAGAATTGGATACTTTCCTGCCTTTTCTGCAGGCTGGATAGCAAGCAATGAGAACTTTTTGAAAGATGTGTCTTTTCTTAGCCTATTAAAATTGCGCGCAAGTTATGGCTTTACAGGTAACTCCGAAATTCCTAATTTTGGTTACTTAGCTACCTACGGTGGTGGTAATAGCTATCTTGGACAATCTGGTGTAGAAGCACTACGTTTGGCTAATCCTGATTTGCAGTGGGAACAAAGCAGACAGTTTGACTTAGGACTTGATTTTGAACTATGGAGAGGTAGAGTATCTGGTACGATAGGATTTTATAACAAAACAGCCAATCAAATTTTATATTTCTTCCCTGTCCAAGCCTCTACTGGTTTTACAAGTTACCTCAAAAATGAGAAAGACCTTCGTATGCGCAATAGGGGTATAGAGTTTAATATTTCTACAAGGAATATTACTACTTCAGAAGAAGGTGGCTTTACCTGGAGTACAGACTTCAATATCGCAAGCAATGGCAATAAAGTGCTTTCTACAGCAGGTTTGAAACCAGATGCATTTGCTCCTGGATTTGGTGAAAGCAGGGTAGTAGAAGGCTATCCAGCAGGGATTAGTTATGTAATTAAAAGTGCGGGAGTTGATCCAGCAGATGGACGTGAGAGGTTTATAGCACCTGATGGTTCATTAGTGAAAGGCATATCTGATAATACCTTGCTTGGTACACCAGGTTGGTTTCATGCCTTGGGCAGACCTTTTCCAAGGTTTACAGGTGGTATCAATAACACTGTAACTTACAAAGGATTTGAATTGAGCTTCTTGTTTACATTCTCAGAAGGTAATACGATTTATGATAATGAAGCAAAATTCCAAATTGGAGGCATTACAAATAATAATCAACGCAGAGCCATATTGAATAGGTGGCAAAGCCCTGAGCAACCAGGTGATGGTAAAACGCCTTTGCTAACGTTGGAAGGACGCGCTCAAAACTCTGACAGATGGATATATGATGCTTCATTCTTACGTTTGCGCACAGTAACGCTCTCTTATACATTGCCCAAAGAAATTGTTAATAAGGTAAGACTTAACAATGTACGTGTGTATGTAACAGGACAAAACTTGCTACTATTTACCAAATACCCAGGTTGGGATCCTGAATTTACAAATACGGCTAATTCAGGAAATAATGGCGAATATTTTAAGCCAAGTGGAGCATCTAATCAATTATCTCGTTTTCAACAAGCTAACTTGAATTTTAATGTAGCGCAAAATCCACTTCCACAAACACGCACTATCATTGCAGGTATCAACCTAAGTTTTTAACTCTACTAAACACTACAAATATGTTTAAAAAATATATATACAAAGTTTTGGGGATTACCTCAGTAGTTTTGATGACTGCTTGTAATTCGCTTTTAGACATAAAACCCCAAACACAACTACCAGCCGAAGCTATCAATAAGGCAACTAATTTAGAGGCTTTGCTTATATCTGGTTATGGTGACATTACTTCTGGTAATTTTTTGTCAGGTCGAATCCAATATTATTCCGAGTTATTGGCAGATGCTTACAAACCTTTATTTGCAGTAGATAAATCTGATGAGGTCGGACAAGTCATTTTGAGAACGACAGGTTCTGTCAATCGTCAAACTGAAGATATGTGGGTTGCGGCATACAAAGCCATCGCGCGTGCTAATGATGTCATGCGTGTGGTAGATGAAGGCAAGGTAACAGATGCTTCAGCCTCTACATTGGCACAGTGGAAAGCAGAAGCATTATTCATCAGGGCAGTTGCACATTTTGAATTGGTGCGTTTGTATGGGCAACCATACAGCAATAATCCCAACGTGGATCCTGGTGTCCCTTTAAGAATAAAAGCGCTTCAAAGTGATGAGAAATTGGGAAGAGCTACAGTAGCGGAAGTCTATAATCAAGTCATAGCAGATTTGATAGCTGCCTCAAACGCCTTGCCTACTACTAACGGAAATAGAGCTACTAAATGGGCAGCTAAAGGCTATCTTGCAAGGGTTTATTTCAATAAACTGGATTATGAAAACGCTTTTGCGACTGCGCAAGATGTAATCGACAACAGTGGCATTGTATTTACTGGCGACCCATATACAGCATTTAGAAATGCTGGGAATACACCTGCAAAAGGTGGCGTTATATTCCAAACTGTAAACGGACCTGGACAACTAAGTGCTTTCTTATTGGTAGGTAAGGCTTTTGCTTTCAATGCAGACCAATTGAGCTTCGTAAATGCCAATATATCAGGTGATTTTAGGATACAACAAATGTGTATTGAAGATCCCGCAGTTGCCAATAATGTTTATTCGGATAAGTGGTTTTATGGTGGAAATTTTCCTATCATACGTTTGGCAGAGATGCATTTGATACGTGCAGAGTCAGCCATATTGAAAGGTACACCTGACTATGCAGCCGCTTCTGCAAGCTACAATACAGTAAGAGATTTTAGTGTAACTCCTTACACAAATGTAACTTTTACTGCCGCAAATCAAGTGGGTGCATTGGCAGACATACGCAAAGAACGCAGATTGGAAATGATGTTTGAAGGTGATAGGTATCATGAACTTCGTCGTTTGAAAGCGACCAATTATGGTGCTATCAATGCGCCACCAAATTTGAACCTTCGCCCTGCGGCAAACTATAATACACAAAATCAATTGATAAAATTACCTGTGTCAGAAACAACAGGTAACACAAACATTGTCCAAAACTAAAAACTTAATATGCTTTTGTCAAAATTTTGATAAAAGCATATTGTTAGAAAAATAAACAAATTTAAATCTACCACATGAAAAAAATACAAAGCTACCTATGTATGCTCGCAATCCTTGTAGTAGGATTTGCCTGCTCGCCCCCTAAGTATCCCGAACTCGAAGGACAGCTGACTATAAAAACAGATTTTCTACGAGGAACTTGGAAAACTACCAAAGTTATCCAATATGACCAAGAAGCCATTGACAATGGATTTCCTAAAGAAGTGCAAAGTATGGATATTACCAGCAGCGCGCCATTTAATGAATACACCATTACATTTGATCTTGATGCACAAGGTAAGCCATCTACTTACACTCTCACGCCAGGACAATCCCCTAATTTCCTTGCACTTACAAGTGGTAATTGGGCAATAGATAATCCCGTATTTGCCACTAAACTCACTTTCTTTAGCCCAAACAGTACATTGGCAGGTAAGTTTATAGTAAAAAGAGTCGACAGTAATCGTATCATCTTACGTATGGAACGCAGAGATGCAGACGCAAATAAACCCGTTGATGAGAAAACTATGTTCCTATACTACGAATATGAGTTTGTAAAACAATAATAACCCTCTAAAAATAAATTACATGAAAAAAATATTGTATATATTTGTGTGCATAATGTTTGTAATGAATGTAAATGCACAAATAGTTGTGAATATTACTGCACCCAGCAATAATCAATTCATAGCAAGTACGCCTTCCTTTAGTTTTACACAATCCGTTAAGTTGATTGTAGATATATCAGGTATACCCGCTCTTGTGGCTGAAGAAGCAGCAGGAGGTAATATTTATATTTGGGGTTTTATCCAAGGATGCTGTGGCGCACCAACCAATGGGGATTGGACAAACTCCAATGAAGCCAACAGAATGACTAAAGAATCTACCAACAAGTGGAGTATAACGTTATCTTCTGTTGCCGCATTTGTCGGAGCAAGTTACGACAAGGCTAAACAAGCAGCAGTTGGCGCAGGGCGTTCTGAAACAGAAACCCGCTTTGGCTTCTTAGTAAAAGGTAAAAGTGGCGCAGGTAGTCCTGAAAAAAAATCAGGCGATATTGAAATAGCCTTCACAGGTCCTATCTTTGTAGCAACTGAGTATCGCACCTTTCCTGCCAACTACTCACAAGAAGATGTAGCTACAGTATTTTATGACCAAAACCTCGAAGACAATGCTACCATGAAAACACAAACAGAAGTGTATATGTACATGGAAGCAGACCTTGTAGGTGGTGGAAGTATCATTCCTTTTACTTCAGCGCAAGTGGCTACTACGCCTTCTCTAAAAATGACTGATTTAGGAGGTAAAAAATATCGCTTTAACTTTATCCCTGCCAAATTCTTTAATTTGACTGGTACACAACGTATTTCCAAAATACGTATCACTATGCGGAGCAAGACCGATGCAAATATCAATGGTGGCGAAAAAAGCAGTACTTTATTCCGCGCCCAATAACCTCTAAACGCTTAATCAAATGAGAAAAATATTTTCAAGGATTTTCGCAATAGCACTTGCGACTACTCTCTGGAGTTGTGAAAGAGAATTTCCCAATCCCGAAATGCCTGATGCTTCTAAAGTCAGAACCCTTACTGCGGTTGATATCAATGACTTCAAACTCATAGCACCTGCCTCTGGCACTACCGTTGATGTAGATTTGAACTCTACTACACCCATTGTCATCAAATGGGACACAGTAAAAGCTACTAATAAGCTACAAGTAACTTATAAATGGCAAGCAGTAGCCGTTGCCACACCTACTTTTGCCACACCTTTGTTGAACTTGGTGTCTGACAATGCAGGCAAGAATCCCAGTCTCACCTTCACACCACAAGATCTTCATGCCGCACTTGGTGCCGCTCCTGTAAACTTACCTGTAGGAAGTACAGTGGAGATTAAGTGGAACGTAGAAGTTACCACTTCAGCAGGTGTTAAAAAATTGGCAAATAATGCCTTTACAGTGAAGTTGTACCGCAAGCCTCAAACAACCCCTGTTACTTTCGAATTAGCTAACTTTCCGAAAAGCACCCCAAGTGATGCTAAAGTATTTTTGGCAGGCAAGTTTGGTTTTATGGGATTAACTCCTGGAGGAGACTGGCAACAACCTGGCACTGTATCTGGATTACAATTAACTAAAGACCCCACATCAGGTACTTACAAGATTACGATTAACATGACACTCAATCAAGAGATTGACCAATTCAAATTTTTTGTTGTTCCTAATGGCACTGCTTCTACTTGGTCAAATGGAGAACAGAGATTCAAGTATTCTGATGGCTCTGCTGAAGGTATGCCCAATCGTAGCTGGAAATTCACTGGCTCAAACACAAACCCTAAATTCTCTGCAGCTAAGTGGGAAGGTTTAGGTACTGCACCTGCACAGTTGAGCAAGTTCGTAGTAAAACCTGACGCGGCTGTAGCAATTCCAGCAGGCAAATCAGTATATGTAGCAGGCGAGATAAGCGGCACAACTGCTTACGCCGCATATTTTGAGAAAAGTGGTAATTGGCAACAGCCTGGCACTAACCCTGCTAATGAATTAACATTTGATTCAGGCAGTGGCGAATGGTATGTATGGTTGCCTATAGGGAATGCAGGAAACAAAGAATTTAAGCCTTTTGTAGCTTCTGGAGATGCACCTTTCTGGGACAGTGGTATGGCAAAAACTGATTGTTCAGGCGAAGGTAACCAAAGTTTTAACTTCACTGGTACAAATGGACCTACATTTACAGGAATCAAATTCCAAAAAGTTGCACCTTGCCCATTGTAAATAAAACAAGCAAGGCATCATTAAAAACCACCTCCCTTGAGGTGGTTTTTTTGTGTTTGGGCAGGCAAGAAATTTTATGTATCTTTGCAACAAAGTAAAAAAAATAATCACAAAGAGGCGAAATTAACGCTCAACCTTCAACTATCAACTATCAACCATCAACCATCAACCATCAACTATCAACTATCAACCATCAACCATCAACTATCAACCATCAACTATCGACTCTCAACTATCAACTTTCAACTCTCAACTATCAACTATCAATATGCAAACCCTCCCACTTGGTTCACAAGATTTTGAAGACTTGCGTCTTCGTAATTCACTATATGTGGATAAGACTGCATACGTCTTGGACATCATCAATCAGCCTAAATATATGTTCTTTTCGCGCCCACGCAGGATGGGCAAGTCTTTGCTGTGCAGTACGCTCAAGTGTGTGTATGAGGGTAGGCAAGGTTTATTTGAAGGACTTTATATCTATGACAAAATAGATTGGGAGGCTATCAAGCATCCTGTACTTCATATTGATTTTAGTCGAGTGGATACACAATATTTAGAAGATGGCTTGAAGTTGTACATGGAATTATTGGCAAATAGTTTTCAAATCAAATTGGAACATGAGTATAGAGGCAACGCAATTTTTCAAATTTTATTGGAAAAATTATCTCAAAATGGCAAAAAAGTGGTGGTTATCATAGATGAGTATGACAAAGCCCTGAATGATTATATAGATGATAAAGAAAAATTTGAAAAACATAGAGAAGTTTTGCGCGGATTTTATGGTATTTTGAAGCCTTATGACAATATATTGGAGAAAGTTTTTTTGACAGGCGTTTCAAAGTTTGGGAAAGTATCTGTTTTTTCTCAACTGAACAATATTACAGATTATAGCACTTATGAAACATACGCAACCATGTGTGGCTATACACAAACCGAATTAGAACATTATTTTGCAGACTATATCGCGGATACTACCCAAAAATTAGAAGTATCAAAAAACGCGCTTTTACAAGAAATGAAGCGTTTTTACAATGGATATTCTTATGATGGCATAACGACTGTTTACAATCCTTATTCAGTCTTGAATTTTTTTAAGTTACAAAAATTTTACAATTATTGGTACGATACAGGTACGCCCACATTTTTGATAAAAGCCCTCCGAGAACAGAAAATACAATCATTCGAATTAGAAAAAATACAAACTGACCCTGTTGTTTTGGATATGACAAGTATAGAAATTACGAACGTGATTGCTTTACTTTTTCAAACAGGCTATTTGACTATCAAACAAGTAATTCGTAAAAAATTTAAGGAGATGTATCGTTTGGGCTTCCCTAATGCAGAGGTAAAACAAGCCTTTTCACAATACATCTTATCGGATTATATGCAAAATGCTTTAGATTTAAACAAGATAAAATACGCTTCACCTATGCGTGATGCACTTGAGAACAAAGACTTTCCTGCCATTCAGCAGATAGCTCAAGCTGTGTATGCTTCAATAGTTTATCAACTCCACGAAAGGAAATCTAAAGACAACACCCAAACCAAAGATGAAATAGAAAAAGCGATTGATGCTGAATCTGAACTGATGCGCAAAGAGATGTTTTATCACTCGCTTTTCCATGTCTTGATGAATGCGACAGGCTTCCGCACTGAATCCGAAATTTTGACAAACTTGGGCAGGATAGATATGGCAGTAGAAACGGACGAAACGCTGTATCTTTTTGAGTTCAAAGTAAACGAAAGTGCAGAAATCGCCTTTGACCAAATCATGAACAAAGGCTATGCTGAAAAATACCAAACGACTGAGTATGAGATATTTGCAGTGGGTATCAATTTCTCGACAGAAATGCGCAATATTGAAGCCCTTACCTACCGACAGCTGAAGTAAAAAAAGCCCCCAGCCCCAAAGAGGCGAAATTAACGCTCAACCTTCAACTCTCAACCATCAACTCTCAACTCTCAACTCTCAACTATCAACTATCAACTATCAACCATCAACTCTCAACTCTCAACTCTCAACTCTCAACTCTCAACTATCAACTCTCAATATGCAAACCCTTCCACTTGGTTCACAAGATTTTGAAACATTGCGCCTTCGTGATGCGCTGTACGTTGATAAGACCGAATATGTATTGGATATCATCAAACAACCAACTTATATGTTCTTTTCGCGCCCACGCAGGATGGGCAAGTCCTTGCTGTGCAGTACCATCAGGGCAGTATATGAAGGCAAGAAGCATCTTTTTGAAGGGCTTTATATTCATGACAAAATAGATTGGGAAACTATTAAGTGTCCAGTGATTCATATTGATTTTAGTCTTGTGGATACTGTAACAGCTACTTTAGAAAATGGACTTTTATGGCATTTGCAAAATCTTGCCAGCTACCATCATGTACCGACTGAAGAGGGCTACACAGCCCGTGATATTTTTGATAAATTATTGAATATACTTTCTGCAAATGGTAAAAAAGTAGTCGTTATTGTTGATGAGTACGACAAGGCACTCAATGACTATATAGATGATAAAGTGCAATTTGAAGCACACAGACAAATTTTACGTAGTTTTTATGGTATCTTAAAACCTTATGACAGCAAATTGGAAAAAGTATTCCTTACAGGCGTTTCCAAGTTTGGGAAAGTGTCTATTTTCTCACAACTGAACAACATTACAGATTATAGTACCTATGAAACATATTCGACTATGTGTGGCTATACACAAACTGAATTGGAACAGTATTTTGTGGAATATATAGAGAAGACATCAGAAAAATTAGATATATCCAAAGCAATACTTTTACAAGAAATGAAGCGTTTTTACAATGGCTATTCATTCGATGGCGTAACGACTGTTTACAATCCTTATTCAGTCTTGAATTTTTTTAAGTTACAAGAATTTCGGAATTATTGGTATGATACAGGCACGCCGAATATACTTGTAAAAGGTTTGCAAGAGCAAAAAATACAACCTTTTGAGTTAGAAAAAATCCAAATCCAAGACCAGTTTTTAGATGCGGCAGATGTAGACAAT
>JAAFJK010000375.1 GCA_013298105.1 Cytophagales bacterium | reverse complement strand
GTCATGGATTTGGGCGAGGTATTGGCAGATATTTTACAGATTAAAACGCTACAGGCTTTAGAAGTGGAGTTGGAAAGTGCCGACAAGCGGACTTTTAGTTTTTTGACAAGTGTGTCTGTCCTAAAATCACTGCGCTACCTACGCATAGTAAGCAATGGCGCAAATTATGACTTAGATTTTAAAGAAGTTGTCTTGAAAGACTTGCCTGCCCTTACCTCTTTGCATCTGAAACTTGCGGGCGCATATCTTACTTTTGAAGGTGATTTCAGTAACTTACAAGAAGTCGTGCTGTATC
Source organism: Cytophagales bacterium (assembly GCA_013298105.1). Classification (GTDB taxonomy): domain Bacteria; phylum Bacteroidota; class Bacteroidia; order Cytophagales; family Microscillaceae; genus RDXI01. The sequence continues at coordinate 5,903 of JAAFJK010000375.1, read as the reverse complement.
GTAATAAACTGAATACCAAACAGTTATTTGAAATATTAAATCCTGAAAAACTTACCTGCCTGTACCTGCGCGGGTGCGCTCGCGGTTCAGCACAATATATGGCATCTGCGGAGGTAGGCAAGTTTAAAAATCTTGAAACGCTGAACTTGTCAGATAACAAACTCACAGATTTGCAATTTTCAGTGTTGGACTTGCCTGCCCTGAAAAACTTAGACCTTTCAGACAATTTGCGGTTTGACTTGCCTGCCGAAGCTATGCACTGGGAGCAATTACAAAAACTTGGCATCAGCAAAACCCGCTTCATCTCACAAAAATACCTCAAAACAGGCAGTGATTTTTTGCAAATTGTGAAAGATTGTAAGGCAAACTCGGCTACACCTGCACAAAGAACCTTGTTATTCAAAATCTTGCAAAACGAACGCCTAACGGCTCAAGAATTATCGATTCAGGTCTGGGGAGAACTTTACAAAATTGTAACTTTCCTGCCTCTGCATCAGCAACTTTTGGCTCTTTCAGAAAAATTCATAACCGCTTCTCTTTCAGCTATTTACAAAGAAAACCCTGCCTTCCAAATCTGTATCGCAGGCAAGCTACAGGGCATCACAAGCGAAGCCGTCAAACAGCAGTTGAAAACTTATCAAATCAAACAAACCAATAAAATAACCGACAAAACGGCTGTAGTTTGTATAGGCGAACGGGCTGATGCAGAGATAGTCGCCCAGACTATAGCCCAAAATTTGCCTTTTTGTACGCCGTTTCATTTGAAGCGTTTTTTGGAAGAATTGGAAACGCCCTATCTTATGGAGGCAGGTACAGAGATGCACCAAAACCTTGAGAATCTTTTGCAAAGTACAGACAGCGAAAATAGGCTTTTGGCACTTCAGCTTATGCGCAATGGCGGGATTCCGCCACATATATTGGGTTATCTTTGTGTGGAGCTTTTTTATCCGCGTGCGCAAAACAAAGCCGAAATATTGGCACTTTTACGCAAATATACCTCAAATGAAACATTCCTTTTTTTGCAAAATGCGTACAAAAAATACAAGGAAGTCCTGAAGCCTATGCTTGTCAATGCGCTTTTATCCTCCGATTTTGCGGAGGCAGAGGTGGTGATGGAGGCGGTTGTACGCTTTTATGCCAAAGACGAGGCGTTTTATACGCCTTTTGCAGTACGCATAGCGAAGAAAAAACCTGACTTGATATGGAATACCCATTTTGATGCCCAAACAGGTACATTGGATTTGGGTTGGTTGAAAGAAAAACTCATGAATTTGCCCAAAACTTTTATAGGCAGGGCAGAAGTAAAATGCCTCAAACGCGCTATTTTTTCTTTGCAAGACATCGCGCCTATCAGCAAATACAAAAATTTGGAAAAAATCGTGATGCACATACCAAAATACCAAGAAAACAGTGGTTTTCTGAAAAGTTTTCAAGAAGCCTTGCCTGCCTCTGTAGTACTGGAGGTGGTTTTGGAGAAGTGATTGAGGCATTAGTTATTTCTTTATTGAACCAAAAAAATTAAATCACACCTCATAAATTCCTTTATGTCTATACCTGTTATTATTTTCATGAACCTTGTGCCACTCTTAGGCATCATCTTTTTGGGCTGGAGTGGCGGTATGATAGCTTCACTGTATGCCCTTGAAACCATTTTCATAGGCTTTTTGACTGTAATCAAAATGGCTATTACCCAAAATATACATACACAAGGACACCAATTAGTCGCTTCCAAGACCTCAAGCGGAGAGTTATTTTTGGCTAAGTTGTTTATGATTCCTTTTTTTATGTTTCATTATGGGGTGTTTGTACTTGCGCAAGGTGCAATAATCATAGCTTTCAGTGTGGTGTATGACAAAAATAGTTTTTCTAAGACTCAGTTTTGGGTTATATTCAGCCTCTCACTTGTGAGTGTTTTGGTTGGGCAATGTATTTCTTTTTGGCGCGACTTTTTGAAGCCCAAACTATACAAAACAAAGGCAATCATTGAATTGATGGCAGAACCTTATGCAAGAGTTTTTATCCAACAATTTGTAGCTGTAGGCGGCATAGTATTGTCTAATGTGTTTAAGTGGGAACTTGTTTTTGGCATCTTGCTTATTTTGTTTAAAACCATCTATGAGGTTTGCTTGCATTACATCAAAGAAGCGAAAAAAAAGCAAACTATTTAGCCCCCTGCCCCAAAGGGGAGAACTATCTCCAATTTTCGCCTATTTTAGTGTTTTGGTAGGCAAGTTTAAATACAAACTTACATACTCTCCCCTTTGGGGCTGGGGGCTAAATAGTTACAAAAAAAGCAAACTATTTTTGATACACCCCCAAAATAGGCAAATGGTCGCTATCGGTTTGGTTATTATAGACGTGGTAGGCAAGGCATTTTAGTCCTTTCCCAAAAAACTGATTGTCGATGCGCAAAGCCGACAAACCCCCAAATCCCGCGTGCGTAAATCCAAAACCCGTCCCACAAACTTCAAACGCATTTGAAAGTTGCCGTTTGAAGGCTTGATAAGTATAGCTGTATGGCAAATCATTGAAATCTCCAGCCAAAATAACTCGGTGTGGAGTTTTGGCAATGAAGTCAGCGATGTATTCTACTTGTTTTGCCCTTGCCTCAAAGCCCCGCGCAAGGGCAGGCAAGAGATGTGCTAAATCCAACTTGCCTGCCAAGATAAACGGCTCAAGATGTACGTTAATTATCCGAATCGTATCGTTTTGGTGCAGTATATCAGCCCAGATAGCCAGCCTATAATCTTTGTGAGGAAGTTTGAAAGGCAATTCTCCTTTGGCAATAAAAGGCAATTTACTCAAAATCGCCACCCCAAAAAAACCACCTGCGTCATGCAGATTTTCGGGTGCGCCTGTATGCAGATGATAGCCTTTTGCGTGGCTTTGCTGAATCATATCAAACTTAGGCGAGCCTCCAAGATGATAAAACTCCTGCAAACACTTCACAGTAGCCTCTTGCCTGCCCACCCACGCAGGCAAGGTCATGGAACTATGGGGCTTTTCAGCCTCCAAAAGTTGGTAACTGTTAAAAACCCGTACATTGTAGCTCAAGACTGAGAGTGCGTCAGGCGGTAGCGGGGAAGGCAAGGCAGGACTACTGAAAGGGCGATAAGTAGCCCAAAAAAACGGCACATAACCCAAAATACATATACCGAGCAAGAAGCCCCTCAACCCCCGAAGGGGGAATGAAGAAGATTTAAGCGAAAGTCCTACATAAATCAAAAAAAATAAGCACAATAAAATACCCCAAAAAGGAATCGTCCAGCTCAAAAAAGCCCAAAACACCCCATAACGAGGCGAAATTCCGCTACTACAGTATGCCAAAAAACTTCCAAAAAGTACCACATATATCATACCGAAGCAGGCAAGGTAGGCAAGTTAGTTTTCAGTCCTTGTATGCCCAATGCCTTCTCATAAATTTGTAGATAGCTTTTGGCGTTGTGGATTTGTGCATAATGTTGCACTGCGATGGCGCGCACTTTTGCACGCCATGTGTGTAGAATGTCCTTGTTGTCAAGCAGGTATTTTACTTTTTCTGTCAGCTCTGTAGTGTCGCCTGTACGTGCCAAAAAAAGTGCAGATTCTTGGCGCATCTTATCCATCGCACCCACACAATCAAACGCCACCACAGGTGTACCACACGCAAACGCCTCTATGACAGTATAACCAAACGCTTCCTGCAAACTTGGGACTATCAGCAAATCTGCCGAAGCATACAAAAGAGCCAACTGCGCCTCGTCTTCTACAAACGAATACTGGAATACTTGCCCTTGCACTTGCGGAATATCTATAGCATTGCCCTTGCCTACGATACAAAAATTAACGTCTTGGTGCTTAAAGTTTTGCATCAAACGCGCAAAATGTTCGAATCCTTTGCGCTTATTTTCGACAGACTCTGCCACAAACAGTATCATGGGCGTTTGGGTAGGCAAGCCCAATAGTTTTCGCGCCTCCTCAGAAGGGCGGTCTTTGAATTTTTCAGTATCTAAGCCACAAGGAATGAGGCTGTATTGGGTTTTTGGGGAGAATACGGCTGATTTTTGACATTCCTCAAGCATACGCTCTGAAGTAGCGACCATGTGAAAGTGCGGGAACTCTTGCAAGGCTTCTTTTTTGGCAAATCGAAATTTTTGCTCAACCTGTTGTAAATAATCGTCTTTTCCTTTTTTCAAATCAAGGTCATAATGCAACCCACCCAAAAAAGGGCTTTGGTCATGCAATGTCCAGACGATAGGCTTTTGAATGTTTTTAAAAAATGTAGGATAATCTATAAAATCAGCTATCCAATGCAAATGCAATATATCTGCCGCTTGCACGAGCGGGTGTTCATGCAATCTGTAAACGGTTTGCGGAAAACTAAAAACTTCATAATCTTGTGCTATTTGTCTTAAAACCCTTCTTTTTTTTACACCGTCCCATCTATAGCGCAATGAGAAATTGGTGCGTTTCCACCATTCCATAGTAGAGGGCTTATAAGCATGGATATGTTGCGCAAGCGGATAGTCGTGTGCTTGGTATGCCAACAACAAGTCCGAATGAGTATCTAAAGTCTGTAATGCTTGGTGCAATCTGTAACAAGCCTTAAATGAGCCGCCTATGTCGCGGGTTGCTATATGCAAAATCTTCACGCTTGGGTAGTAAGTTTTTATTTCTTTAATTAAGTAATAATCAACTGTTTATAATTGTTTAATGTAGTAAGTAATGCAATCTTATTTTGATTGTTTGCGGAATATTTTTTTCAAAATCAGCCGTAAAGATAGTGGTAAATATTTAGATAGCCAATTTTTCCAAGAAATTAGCCAATTTTCACGTGGATTGAAGAATATTTTGTACGTCAGATGGTCGTTTGCGTGATTGATGCTAAAGTTTTTGGGGTGAGCGATAGGGTAGGGGAGGGGCGCGGTAGGCAAGTTGGCATACCAGCTTTGGCTGTTTTGTGTATTTGTGCCATTTTCGCCAAAACCGATATTGCTTACTAAGTTTTGATAAGGTGTAGCGACTATGCCCCTTGCCTGCCAAACGCTGAACCACCATCGCGTAGCCCAGAGGTTGGGATTGCGGTTTTTGTAGTCTTCGAGGTAGGCAAGCCAAAAAGCCTGTTCGCGCTTAGAGCGTGGGGCGATGCTTTTGATGGTTTGCTGTTCTTTGAAACTATCCCAACCCTGCATCGCAAAATCCATTTTCTCCCAAGCCCTTCGCCAAGATGCCCAGCCCCAGATTTGTGCAAATTGAGAGAAATAATAACTTTCGGTGCGAGGCGCAGTAGGCAAAAAACTCATGGCACTGATGAGCATGACTTGCTCATCATAGGCATATTTGTCCAAAAGTGCTTCACAAAAACCAAAAAAAGAAGGCTCTACAAGGCAGTCATCTTCGAGAATAATGCCTTGAGGCGTATGCTGAAAAAACCACGTAATGGCTTCGCTGACTGCTTTGCCACAGCCCAGATTTTGGTTTCTGAATAATACATGGATTTCACATTCCCAGTCTATAGCATATATTACTGCCCTTGCCTGCCCCACGAGTGCCTCGTCTTTTGCATCTTTTGGACCATCGCTTGCTATGAAAAGCTGGGCTGGTCTTGCCTGCCTGATACGCTCAAATACGCGAATAGTGAGTACAGGGCGATTGTAGATGAGGAATAATACAGGCGTTTGCATACGTAAGAAGTACGAAATAAATGGTGTGAAGTTTCAATATTTAGTCAAGACATACCAAAAAAGCTCCACGCCGTAGGCAAGGAGCTTTTTGATTTTGCTAAAAAAGTATTTTGAATTAGGAATGAAAATAAAATAACATGATAATTTCACTCACGCGAAGCCACGCTGTAAGCGTCTGTTGGTATTGCCTAACCGCGTAAAAGCTCGATAACAGACGCTTACAGCGTGGCTAAATATTCT
>JAAFJK010000192.1 GCA_013298105.1 Cytophagales bacterium | reverse complement strand
CACTTTTTATTTGCTTTCTGATGGTTTTCAAGACCAATTTGGAGGCGAGCAGAATAAAAAATTTGGCATTGCTCGAATGAAGGAACTATTTTTGCAAATACACACTTTGCCCTTGCCTACCCAGCAGGCAAGGTTGAACGAAACATTTGAGGCTTGGCGCGAACAGGCAGGCGAGAAGCAAATTGATGATGTGTTGCTTATTGGAATCAAAACCACTTAACAGTTTTATGACTTTATTAAAAAAAATATTTTATGCTGGCATAGAACCCCAACAGCTTCAAACCGAAAAAAGAAAAATATTTATTTTGAATATTTGGAATTTTACGGCTCTTGTGGTACAAATACCATACATCATAGTAGCTCTGACATTTCTGACTATCTATGACGCTATGCTTAATGTTAATTTCGCTTTGGTGGCAGCTGTTTGTTATTGTATAGCTTATTGGAAAAAGTATAAGTTAGCGTATGCTGTGATAATTGGTGCTTACCCTATTTTGTTAGCAAGTATTCTTTGGCGTTTTGGCGAAGGCAAGAATATTTTGATGCTGTTTCCAGTATTGGGGCTTTCTATATCTCTTTTTTTTGATGATATAAAAAGTATAGTGTTGTGGAGTATCTATGTGATTGCATGGGCTTTTATTGCCTCTTATGTCAAATTGCCCTTTTTTTTAATAGAGCAAACGGGCTTGACAGCTCAAATATTTGGTACTTTAAACCTTCTTTTGTCTGTCGTATTGGGGGTTATTTTTGTGAGCGTTTTGAATCAAGAAAATATACGTTTTGAACGTGATATTGTCCAACAAAATCAACTTCTACAAGCCCAAAAAGAAGAAATTGAAGTTCAAAATAGCACCCTTCAAGAAAGTTATGAAATCATACAAAACAAAAACCAAACTATTGCCGACTCTATTCTGTATGCCCAACGCATACAGCGTTCTATTTTGCCTTTAGAGGAAACTATCCAAAAACATTTGCCCGAAAATTTTATTCTATTCAAACCCCGCGATATAGTTTCGGGAGATTTTTATTATTTTGAACAAAAAAATGACAAGCTGATTTTAGCTACTATAGACTGCACAGGGCATGGCGTTCCTGGTGCTTTGATGACGATGCTTGCGGCGGAAAACTTAAATGAGATTATCCAAAATAAAGAAATAACAGCACCTGATAAAATCTTGAATGAATTGCACAAAAATATTCGCAAAACGCTCAAACAAGCCGAAACCGACAACCGTGATGGTATGGACATGACATTGATAACCATTGACCACGAGAACAAAAAAGTACAATATGCAGGGGCAAAAAACTCGCTTATTTATATCCAAAACAATGAATTGCAGGTTATCAAAGCAGACAAAAACCCGATAGGTGGCGAACAACGCGAGGAGGAAAGACTATTTACCAAACATGAAATAAGCATCAACTTGCCTACCACTTTTTACTTGTTTTCTGATGGTTTTCAAGACCAGTTCGGAGGCGAGCAGAATAAAAAATTTGGCATTGCTCGAATGAAGGAATTATTTTTGCAAATACATACTTTGCCCTTGCCTACTCAGCAGGCAAGGCTGAACAAAACCTTCGAACAGTGGCGCGAACAGGCAGGCGAGAAGCAAATTGATGATGTATTGGTGGTGGGGATAAGACTTTAACTAAACTATGCTGTATCAATATCATAATGCTTTTGCAGGTTCATTGTTGGCAATGACTGACAATTTACAAGAAGATGAACAATGCTTTATAGTCAAAGAAAAACTACTTCGCCTTGTGTGGAATAGGCAAGACACGCCCATTTGTTTTGAAGCAGATGGCAGGCAAGTGGTTCTTGCGCCTCAAAAGATGATAGCCATTACTTACGCCAATAAAATTATTTGGGAAAAGAATAGCCTGCCGCTTTTTGCTTTTGCTTTCAATCGGGAGTTTTATTGTATGCAACAACATGACGAGGAAGTTTCGTGTTATGGCTTGCTGTTTTTTGGGGCGCAACATTTGCCTATAGTTGCCTTGCCTACCGAAGAAATGAACGGGTTTGAATTATTGTATCAAATTTTCAAAGAGGAATTCAAATTCCATGACAAAGTACAAGGCGAAATGCTCTTGGCTTTGACAAAGCGATTGGTTATCAAAACAACTCGTTTGGCAAAATCGCAGCACTTTCCTGATGAAATAGCCGAAGAAAAATATGACATCATTCGCAAATTTAACTTTTTGGTAGATTTGCATTACAAAACACACAAACAAGTGTCAGATTATGCCAATATGTTGCATAAATCACCTAAAACGCTGTCTAATGTTTTCCGATTGCATAGCGAAAAAACACCTCAACAGCTCATTCATGAAAGGATTACGCTTGAAGCAAAGCGGTTATTGCTTTATACGCCCAAAAGCAGTAAAGAAATCGCCTACGAATTGGGCTTCGAGGAGGCAAATCATTTTTCTAAGTTCTTCAAAAAAATGTTTGGTAAAACGCCTTTGGAGTTCAGAAACGAAAGCAAGGGAAATCTCGCCTAACATTCGGGAAAAATGTATAGCGATAATCTTGCGACAGAGCTGTATCTTTGCTGTGTAAATTATTCCTACAATGTTAAAAAAACTTATCACAGTACTTTGTCTTGCCTGCCCTTTGGTAGCTTTTGGGCAAACGTACAAAGAAAACCACTACTTCGACCTCTCCGCCAGCACTGCAAAAGGTCATTTTACTACGGCACTTTCTTGGAATCACCTGCATGGATTGGGCAAAAAAGACAAATTCAACATAGGCTACGGCATACGGTTTACTTCAGCCTTTCATAGTAAGCAAGAGTTTGTAACAGCACCTGCCAAACTCACAAGTGGCGTTGCGAACCCAACGGCTATGTTCCGCGAAAATATTTTAGCCAATTTTGACACGCTCTCTCTTTCAAAAAGCCAAGTAAATAGCCTGAATGCAACTATTCATTTGCAATACAATTTTACGCCTAAGTTCGAAGCAGGCTTCAATATAGATGCTTTGGGCTTCAGCTTTGGAAGCAAGCGCGAAGGCACTTATACTTCCAGCATCTATCCCGCAGGCAAGGCAACCACTCAAACCGCTAAACCCACTACCGCCAATGTATTGCTGATAAGCGACAACGACATTGGTTCGCTCAATTCCGAACTTTATGCAAGGTATTGGATTACACCCAAAATTGCGGTGCGAGCAGGCGCGACCTTTATTTTTGCCGAATATACCACTGACAAAAAGCTATCGTTGGACAATGACAG
>JAAFJK010000446.1 GCA_013298105.1 Cytophagales bacterium | reverse complement strand
TAACGGCAGGCAAGATACTCATAGACGACACGCCCCTGCAAGATTATGCCATTTCTACGTTGCGAAGCCAAATATCGGTAGTTCCTCAAGATGTATTTCTATTCTCTGAATCTATCCGCAACAACATCAAATTTGGCTTAGAAAACTGTACGGAGGAGCAACTTGAGCAAGCACTGAAAGATGCCGACCTCTACCAAAACATAATGGATTTTCCTGAAAAACTTGATACCCAAATAGGCGAAAGAGGTATTACGCTCTCTGGCGGACAAAAACAACGCGCCTCTATAGCACGCGCCATTATTAGGAATCCCAAAATCTTAATCCTTGATGACAGCCTATCTGCCGTAGATACCAAAACAGAACACGCTATCCTCGAAAATCTTGAGCGAATCATGAAAAACAGGACTTCTATCATCATCTCGCACCGCGTATCTTCTGTAAAATTGGCAAACAAAATCCTTGTACTCGACGAAGGACTGCTCATAGAGCAAGGCACACACGAATCACTCATAAAGGCAAACGGGCTATACAAGGAACTTTATGAAAAACAACTTCAGCTCGAAGAAACAATTTCCTAAAATATTTCTGAAAAAACTTTTCTAATTTTAGTTTTTTTTTATATTTGCTCAAAACTTACTTACGCAATACATGGAAAACCTAATCATAGAAAGGAGTTCAGGTCCACATTTTCGCCCTTATGTCAATTTTGATGCCGAAACAGGCATCTGTGAGATTGCAGGCGAGTCGCATTTGGAAGATGCTTTTGCTTTTTATCTGAACTTGCAAACATGGATAGAAGCCTTTGATGGACAACAGCTTATCTTTCGTTTTAGGCTTACTTTCTTCAACACAAGCTCCTCCAAAGGCATCTTAGGTGTGATGAAAGCCCTGAAAAAAAGAGTCGTTGAGGGCTTGGCAGTGCAAGTCGTGTGGTACTATCCCAAAGATAACTATGACCTCCGTACAGAGGCAGAAGACTACATGGAGGACATCAATATGGAAATTACGCTTATACCTTATCAGTTGGATTAGTTTAAAACTCAAACCTCTTGTTATGTTTTTACTTTCTTTCCTACTTATTTTTCTGGGTGCTTGTATGCAAAATACCACACAAACTGAAGAAACCTTTGATTTTTCGCTTACCATCACAACCTCCGAAAAGTCCAAAGATAGCCACAGTACCACCCAGACGTGGGTAGTAAAAAACAACGAACTCACCCACACCAAGACCTACAAAGGGCGTGGGCAGGAAAGACTACCCGTAAAAACAATAAAAAAAATTACAGCACTACAAATCGAATCTCTCAAAGAAATGATTGATGCTTCGCTACACCAAAACATAGAAGTTCCCAAACAAACCGAATTTAATGCACCTTACAATGCCACTCGATGTATTTGGGTATGTCAAGTAAAAGCCCAAACTTTCCGCATAGAGTTATACGAACTTTCCAAAAACATCAGCGAAAGCCGTATTTATCAAAGGCTACAAGAAATAGCGCAGATTTTGAAAAACTAAAAAGCCGTCCTTTCAGACGGCTTTTTAGTTTTTTATTCCTCTCCTTCCATCAAATCACGCTCAAGGGCAGTCATCAAGATAAGGTCGACCGCTTCTTCGTGGGTAGGCAAGATATGCAATATTTTTTCTAACTGTGAGATAGTGATGAGCTTCAAGACGTGTTCTGTGATACCTATCAGTACAAGTATGCCTTTGGCTTCATTACAGAGTCGATTGGCTATCAAGATAGCACTTAGTCCTGATGAGTCTGTATAGCGCACTTCAGAAAGGTCGAGGATAAAGCTATCTACGCCTTCACTATTCAAAGTTACGAAGGCGGATTTTAGTTCGGGTATAAGATGCGCGTGCAATTTTTCTTCTTGCACTTTGATAAGCGTATATTGCTCCTGTTTGTCAATGCTGTACTGCATGGGGTGATTTACGATTTTAGGTTTATGACTTACGATTTTAGGTTTATGACTTACAATTTTAGATTTTAAATGTTTTATAATCAAGTTATTACGTTTTATTTTGATACTGACATTGTTAATTTGTAAATTGAGTAATCATGCTGTAAGCATCTCCTGTTCCTTTAGCACCGCGCAAAATACCGACAAGGGATTTTTACAGAATGACTACTTTTTTTGAATACAAATTAGTAAAGTCGCTATCAAATTGTAATTCGTAAATCTAAAATCGTAAATCTAAAATCGTAAATCTCTTTATGGTTATTTTTTTATCAATTTTTGGACTTCTTTGTCTATGACCTCCACCTTATATTTTTGACGAAGCTCCTCAACCCATTGTTTTTCGAGGTATTTTTGGTAGTCATTGATTACATAGCCGCGTGCTTCTTCGTAGGCTTTGGGACGTGGTTCTTTGATGTCTTGGATATCCACATAATAGAGTTGTCCGTTGTGCGTAAGTTCATACACACCCGTTTTCCACGTAACTTTGTCCACTACTTCATGGTCGCCTCTGCTAAATACACCTTCCGTAACCTTGAGGTTGAGCGGGTTAGTTTCATTGAGGAGTTTCTCTAATTGTTTTTTGCTGTTGCTGTAGAACGTAAATTCTACCCTGCGGTTTTTACGGCGTTCTTTGTCATTATTTGTGAGCATTTTAGAAGCTCCAAAATCTTTGGTAAGTATGCGTACATCTTGTATGCCTTTGAAGTTTAAATAGCTTACAGTCGCTTTGATACGTTCGGCTGTGTAGATGCGTTTTTCTTTTTCGTCATTGTGTCCTACTATCTCCACCACAAGGTCGGGGTTTTTCTTCATGGTATTTACCAAGATATTCAGTGTATTGATAGCCGCCTCATCATGGGTGTATTTCTCATTCTCAAAATAAATTGCATCTGATTTGATATGATAGACAGGGTAATTTGGTTTATTGAGATAGTTTTTAAGTTGAGCAAGCGTTTGGTCTTGTGCAACTTGATAAATAGTAGCTGTTACGCGGGTGTCCCATTGATATTTTTGGCGGTTTTGGTCAAAATAATTCTTTGCACCCAATGTATCCTCAATGGCTCTGTTCCATACTTTTTGGCGCATCAGCTCAAAGTACATGATACCTTCGCGGTATTCATTCAGCAGGAAGCGGTATTCAGGATATTTTTTTGTCAATAAAGCCCTCTCAAGTGAGAGTGCGGCATCTTCTTTGAACTTGTCATAATACATCTGCATGACATATTTTGCATCTGTAATGCCTTGTTTGGGGGTTTGATTTTGGTAAATATATTCAAAAAAGTCTTTGACAATAAATTTCCTTTCTATTTTTGCCTCTTTATTGCCGAGCGAAAAAAGCGGTTTATTGATGATAGGATTTTTGATGTCAAAGCTCCACGAGCCAAGCGGGAGGCGGTCGTCTGTGGCTTTGAGGGCTTCTTTTACGTTTTCAGTATTTTCTTTGAATTTATTGTCTTTCAATATTTGCTTCACGAGTGCATTTTTGCTCAATTTGCTACGTCCGTCTTTTTGGACTTCGTTGCGAAGCGTAGCCTCTGTTTCTGTAAAGGCAGGCAAGCCTCTCTTGCCTACCAATTTGATGATATGAAAGCCAAAAGAAGTGCGAAAAGGCTTAGAATAGTCGCCTATATTTTTCAAACCTGTGATAACCGTTTCAAATTCGGGGACTTGTATCTCACTTGCCTTAAACTCTGGCAACACGCCTCCAATATTTCTTGAGGAGGCATCGTCAGAATATTTTTTGCAAAGGTCGTCCCATTTTTCGCCTTTTTGGAGTAGATTGTGGACTTCTTCCAGTCTTTTTTGGAGTTGGTTAAGCTCGTCAGGTGTATTTTTTTGAGAAGTTTTTGCCATGATGTGCGCCACACTAAATATCCCTGTGAAGGGGCGTTTTTCGTGTAATTTCAAGATATGGTAGCCAAACTGTGTGCGAAAAATAGGCGAAATATCGCCCACTTTCATCTTATAGGCTTGAGTTTCAAATTCATACACCATCTGCATAGCCGTAAAATAACCAAGCGAGCCTTTGTTTTGCTTCGCGCTGGGGTCTTCGGAAGTTTCGTAGGCAAGTTGCCCAAAATCTTCTCCTTTTGTAGCCCGTTCGCGGATAGTTTGCAGTTTTTGGTAGGCAAGGAGCGTATCGGCAGGATTTGCTTCTTGGGCAACTTTTACAAGGATATGTGAAGCATTGACTTCGCTTTTCATGCGCTCGTATGCTTCGCGCGTGAGCGAATCTATGAAGCGCGGATTTGCCAAATAAGGTTGCGCGAGCTGGTCTTGGTAGGTAAGGTATTCATTTTTGAAGTTGGCGGTCGTGTCCATACCCAATGCCCTTGCCTCCGCTACCCGCAATTTGAAGTTGATGAATAAGTCCAAATAGCTCATCACGCTGGGGCGCAGATAGAGGCTGTCAGGTGAGGTTACACTCTTTTCATACACAAACTTAAATTCAGACACTGAAATAGGCTCTTGATTTACTTTCAAGAGCGTAGTTTCGCGGGCAGTTTGGGTAGGCTTACAGCCTGTAGCGAGCGCTATCAATAGCAGGCACGTTCCCCAAGAGGCATGGCGCAAATACTTCATACAACAATAAAGGTTGATTTTACTTTTAAGTTGCAAAGGTAGCATATTTTTTCTAATTTCTAACTATTGACTAAGGAAATGAAGTGTTTTTATGTGTCATAGATGGCTCAGTTGTGTACAGTTTGATAGAAAACGGATTAGTAGTGTTTTACAGACAAAGATAACCAACTTCTATCAGTCAGAGCTTAAATTAGTTGTAAAGGTCTTTTGAGGTTGCCTATTGTAAAATAAAACATTTCAAATTATGATATTTTTTCAAACTTTCAAAATGCGCATCAAATTTAAAAGTATCTTTTAAGAATATTTCATTTTCATTCACAAAAAAATAATTTTCTTCTCTACAATTATTTTTTTTTTGCTTTATTTCGATTTCTACATTTAGGTTTATTTTTTCTAATTTTGCGCTATTATTTTCATTTTTCCGCTCTTTTTGAAAAAAATCAAATAGCTCTTGGACATTTCTTATCAATTGCTTTTCAGTCTTTTCAAACTCATTTTTGATTGTTTTTAAAGTCATTTTTCTATTTTCAAAAATATAATATTCACTCAAATCTTGCACTTTTTGTGATTTTATCCATTTGAAAGAAAAAGTATTTTGCCAACTTTGGATAATATCTTTTAATTCATTTGTTTGCTTTTCGTTGAGTTGCAAGCCTGCATTAAAGCCTGTTTCTAAACTTTTTTTATCAAAATTTGCAGTAAAAATAAATGATTTTTCATTATCTATAAACAAAAATTTAGCGTGTGTTTGCTGTTCGCAATATATTTCTGCCTCATTTTCTAAAAATACTTTTAATTGTTCATCTAACATTTTTTGGCGTAAAGGGGTAAATATTTTTACTTTTATACCTTGTTTCAATTTTTCTAAAACTGCCTTTCCTACTTCATAATCTTTTTCAAAATCAAAAGTAGAAAATATAATTTCACTTTTTGCATTATGAAGTGTGTATAAAATTTGTTCTTTCAGGCTTTCTTTTTCTGTTGATGTTACTAAAATTTCTTTTAAATCAGGAAATTGGAATTTTTGTATAGGTTGCACCTTTTCAAATTCATTGGTAGCATTTTGTTCGTCTGTTGCCTGTTCCCAAAAATGATACACAAATACTTTAAACAGTTCTTTGGCTTGATTTTCAGATAAAATAACAGATAATTCAGGGTTTTCAAAAAAACCTTTGTCTGTAAAATTATTCGTAAAAATCATTCCTTTTGCTTCTGTTCTGCCATCAATGACAATAAATTTAGTATGAAAATTATCGGCAGAACGAAAAATAAAATGATGCTTAAATTTTTCATTGAGCATTTTTATATAATTTTCTTTGATAAAATCAGGCTCTATATCTTGGTACATTTTAGGCTCTAAACGTACATTGGCAGAGCTTGTAATGTAAACTTTAATACCTCTTTGAGAAGCCAAAAGCAATTCGTCAATAACTTGATTGTCTTGTATCAAAAACGATTGCAAACAAATCATTTCTTTGGCTGATCTTATCAAATCAATGACCTTGTTGAAAACAATTTTATCTTTTGAAGATTGTAAAACTTCATTTTCAGGATTGTTTTCAGGTTTCCATTCTCCACTTTTTAAAAAAATGTAAGAAAGTGAATTTTCATTTGGTAGATTGATTACCTTTGATATTGTTTTAGTTCCCATTTTTTAGATTATAGTGATTAGTAAGTAAGAAAAATGATGGTTTCTAATTTTGCTTTTTGATAAAAATACCCTTCGTCTTCTAAATAATTTAGCATTTGATTTTGAGTGATTAAATCTAAATTATAATGTGTTTGAAATTTTTGCCTTTCTTTTTCAGAAAAAATATTAAAATCTTCTTCTGATAAAAAATATTTAAAAATATTTTTAATTAACAAAGCAATATACCACTCGTTTGCTTCATATTTATTTTTTGGAATATGGTTAATATCTTTCACTTCTAATTTTTCAAACGGAAAACCTTGAAATTTAGGATTTTGAACGAATACATCTCTAATGAAATTTAGGTTATTTTCATTAAAACCAACTTCAATATTTTTACCATCAAAATCAAATTCATTTCTTAAAATTTCAGTTAAAATATCTTCAAAAGTAAAATCAATTTCCCTTTTAAAATAATTTTCGTGTTTTTCTTTCAATGATAAAATAGGTTTTTCATTTTTTTGTGCATTGATTTGTAAATCCCAAGTTTCATCTTGAAGTTGAAAACATTGGCTATCAATTTTTTCAATGCGTGATTCCTTTTCTGAAAAATTGAAAGTTTGGTTTTCAAAGTTTTGAATAAAATTAGGTGTAGTGATTTTTCTATCATCTCTATCATCTTTGCTTCTTTCTTCTCTTGTAAATTTTATTAATTTTTGCCCCACAAGTTCATTATCCGAAATATAAAGATTATAAACGCCTTTTTCACCTTGCCAAAAAGAGTTATCTTTGGCACTTTCTATACCTTTATAGGTAAGTTCGTATTCATTATAGCTATCTTTTTTAAAATAACCCATTAATTCCAAACGTTGTAATAAATTTTCGCAAGCACGTTCAGGTAAAGTGCCACCAAATAAACTATCTTGAATATTGCCAGCAGTGGTTCGATTACCTTCTTCACTTGCGAGTATCAATATAGCAATGAAAGGGTTTTCCTTTGTTTTGATTTGCAATTCCATTGAAACTTGATACACTTGTATTGTTTCTTTGCGTTGTAATGTTATCATTTTTAGGTGGTTGTTTTAAGGATAGCACTAAAATTATTGGCTAAATCTCTAAGAGCTTTTAGTTTTGCATTGTTTTGAAACCATTTTTGATTGCCAAATAATACCAATTTATGCCTTGCCCTTGTGAGGGCAACATTTAATCGATTTGGACTGTTGTAAAAAGCATTGATACCTGTTTTTGTAAAACCCAAAAGCACCATATCAGCCTCTTGTCCTTGAAATTTATCTACAGTATAGAGAAATATTTTTACATTAGGCATTCCAAATTTAGCGTATTGCTTGGGTTGATTTGTAAACTTTCGCACCATTTTTCGTAGCTCTCTATCTTGTTCTAAATAGAAATTCAGAATTGCTATTTCATAAGGTTCATTTTTTCCATTTTCAATTTTTGGGTTATCTTTTGCCCAATCACAAAATTTTTTAAGTTCGTTTTTTATATCTTCTACTTCTGTCGGATTGATAATTTTTCCTTTTTGGAATGTGTTATCATTATTTGTAACCCATTTTACAGTTGGTTCATTCAGAGCATATTGCCAATTTCTATTTTGTAAAACAGTATTTGCAGGTTTTAGATTTTCAAATTCTGTATAAAAATTTTCTTTGGAGGTTTTGGCAATGTCAGGGTGCATACGATGTTGGTAGGTAAGACTTTCAAAGCGATATTGTTTAGCTTGTTGAGAAAGCCCATCACTCAAAACTTTGTTATTATGTTGTCCTTGTGTCTTGCCTACTCCATTTTGTAACATTTCCAAAATAGAGGGAAAAACTAAGCGTTTGATTTCATTTATTTTGTCAATAAATTTCAAAGGTTGTTTAGTTTTATAATCTAACTCCCCTATTTCTATGTCAGGAATAAGATAAGCAAGTTCTTTTTCAATATCTTTAAATTCCTCGCCTGCATTGCGAAAACTAAATTTCTGACTAATCTTGCTTGCCAAAGTACTTGCCCAAGTTTCATTTTTACTTTCAAAATAGAAAAGTTTATTTTTATGAAAATAATTTTGTCTAAAATTTAACCCAAAATTATCAGGTTTTTCATTAAAAAATAAAGCAGGAATAAGCAGATTATCACTTAATATTTTTTTTACTTGTGTAGAATTTTGGCAAATCAACACATCAGAAGCATTAATAAGTACATTTTTTTCTTTTGGAAAATCATTTTTAACTTTTGTAATAACTAAATCCTTATCCAAAAAATCAAAAATCTCATTTTCTATATCATCAGAAAAATATACCTTTATATGCTTATTATGCCTTTCTAAATCTAATTTTTGTCTTAATTCAAATTGTTTGATGATTTGTTCTTGCATTTTACCCTCAATCAATGAAGCCAAATTTTCAGATACGTAATCATCTTCTACAAAAGGCGAAAGTTGTTTTACATCACCTACTAAAATCCATTTTTTAGCGTGCAAAGCAGGAATAATAAAGTCCTGAAAAGTAACTTTTGAACTTTCATCTACAATCAACACATCAAAACTTGCCCCTTGTTTGTTTTCTTTGATGGTTGGGTGTTGTAAAATTCCAACCATTGTACCACACACCAAATTAGCACTTTCTAAAATAATTTTTTCAATAAAATTATCTTTTTCGTTGTCAATATTTTTGTATAAAAACTTCTGACTTTCTAATGCTTGGTTATTTGTTAAGAAATTTTTTATTTTGTCTTTGTAAGTTTTGGTTAAGTTCTGCAAAAGATAAGGTTGTACGTTTTCTTTTACTGCATTTCTATCTCTACTGATACGCACAGGCACAATTTCCTTCTCACATACACCTTTATAACGTTCTGTGATGCGTTCTATCACATTATCTACTGCAGCGTGTGTGGCAGAACAAAGTAAAATTCGTTTGCCTTGTTGGGCAAGTTGCATAATAATTTCAATAATGGTAGTCGTTTTTCCAGAACCAGGAGGACCTTCCAAGAGTGCAAAATCAGGTGTTGAAATGGCTTTTTGCACAAATTTTCTTTGTTCTGTTACGCCATCTTTTGTATGGTCATTCAAAATAAACCATTCTTGAACTTTATCATAATTAAAACTATCTTGTAAGTTGTATTCAGGATTTCCAAACAGTTCTAACAAAGGCATATGCTCTCGTAAAGGTTGATACAGGAGATTTTTAAGAGCTTGTTTTTGTTTATTAAGTTGAGAAGTATCAGGACGCAGGTAGATTGTGTTACTTATAATTTCATTGTCAGCAGTAAAATAGTTTTCATCTACATTTTTATCTATTTTTATCTCATCTTCTTTTCTAAAACCTTTGTTACTTTCATAAACAAATCTTGTATTTTCTTCAAAAAGCACCTTTTTTGCTTTTTGACTTTTTCTATCTTTTTGATTTTCAATAGGTTCATATCTTGTTTCGCCATTTACTATACTTTTTAAGATATTGATAGAAAAACTTTCTTTTTTTAATAGTGCGATTGAATTTTCTATAAATTTCGTGTATTGACGAATATTATAGTCAGCACTTTTGATAAGTGCTTCTGGTAAGTTGGTGTTGAGTTGATGTAGATTCATATAAAAAGGTTTGTTCGGCTTCATGGGCTTATACGATATGGTTTCCAAATTGTTGTAATTTGATACTAAAAGTCAGACCATTATACAATTTCAATTTAAGTCCCTAAAATTACTAAAAAATGAAAAAAAAATATAAAACTATTTTTCTTTTTTTGTACGATTGTCAAGGTTTGCAACCACCCGCAACGTTGAAAATAAAAAATACGAAATAACAAATTGTATAGTAGTCTGAATATCGTTATCAAAGTATTTACCCCAAAAACAAAACTTCAACGCTTTTTTGAGCGTTGAAGTTAAAATTATTCTGAGTTTTTCTACTTTTTATTTCAGTATTTTTAGTAGTTCTGCAACGGCAGGAGAAGATAGGTTCAGGAACAAATTAGGAAAAATGCCCATCACAAACACCAAGATAGTAAGGGGCAAAAGTACCATACTTTCTTGGAAAGTAACATCTTTCACGTTTTCAGTATGACTTGTTTTTTCGCCAAACATCACCCCCTGATACATACGAAGCATATACACTGCCCCAAAGATAATCGTAAGTCCTGCTACAGCTCCAAGATATACGTTTTTGTCAAATACTGCCCTGAGTAGCATAAACTCGCCCACAAAACCATTCGTAAGAGGCAAAGCCACACTGCCCAGCATCAAAATCGTAAAATAAATTGTAAGCGCGGGGGCTGTCTGCGTGATGCCTCCCAGATTTTTTATGTCGCGCGTATTTGTGCGGTTTTGGATAATGTCAATCACATAAAATAAGCCTACTACATTTATGCCATGTGCAAGCATTTGAATCATAGTCCCTTGAAAACCAAACTCACTCAAGCAGAATACACCCGCCGCCATCAGTCCCACGTGCGAAAAAGAAGAATACGCTATCAAGCGTTTGATGTCTTTTTGCTGAATGGCTATGATGCCACCATATACTATACCTATTACTGAAAGGACTATTATCAAGGTCTGTACTTCCAACACTGCCAAAGGTACTATCGGCAAAAGCCACCTAAAAAGACTGTAAACGCCCATCTTGAGCATAATGCCCGAAAGAAGCATCGTAGCTGGAGTAGGCGATTCTGTATAAGTATCGGGTTGCCAAGTATGAAAGGGGAAAATAGGCATTTTGATAGCAAAAGCCACAAACAAACCCCAAAACAGATAACGTTGGATTTCTAAAGGCAGCTTCAAAGCAGAGAAAGCGGCATAATCGGAAGATTTGGCAAGTACATACAAGAATACCAAACCTACCAACATGAACAAACTCCCAAAAACTGTGTATAAGAAAAACTTAAACGTAACTTTGATGCGGTTCTCGCCTCCCCAAACAGCAGAAAGGAAATACACAGGAATAAGCGCGGCTTCCCAAAACAAATAATACAAAAACGCATCACGCGCCACAAAAACCCCTATCAAAGCCGATTCCATGAGCAAAATAAGCCCAAAAAATGCATGGGCATGGCGGACTTCGCGGGCTGTCAAAATGATAAGTGGGCAAAGTAAAGTAGTAAGCAATACCAAAGGCATACTTATCCCATCAATCCCAATATGAAAATTGATGTTTGCAGTCATTATCCAAATCATATTGAACTCAAACTGTACGCCCCCCTGTGGATTGAATTGGGTAAGCAGATAAGCCGTATGCGAAAATGTAAAAAGAGCTATAAAAAAACTTACCCACTTCAGCGTTTCGGCTTTGGTTTGGCGAAGCATAAATAAGATAAGACTTCCCAATAAAGGGGGGATAAGCAGTCCAAGTGTTTGATATTGTTCCATTTTTATAGAAGACAGTCTATTTCAGGGGGCTAAGATAAAGCCTTTTTTAGATTTGTGCAATTATTGGGGCTTTTTAGTGAAAAAAAAACAAAAATAACCTTGCCTACCAGTCTGTACCTCGCGTTGGCAGGCAAGGGCAATTTTTACTTCAATCTACTCACAAGGCTTACATAAGCCTGCATAGCGTCCTCTTTTGACTTGCCTGCCTGCCCCGCCCATGCGTCATATTTGGCGCGTGCCTTGAAGTCAAACATACCTGGGCGTTCGCCTGTGGCATCTCCTTCTGTGGCTTGTTTGTAGAGCGCGTACATCATGAGGAGGTCTTCATTTGAAGGGCGTGTAGTAATATTTTTGGAGTCAAGCGTGGCTTGCTCAAATTCGGCTTGTAGTTCCATGTAGAAAGGTGGACAAATTGATGTTAGTTTGCAAAGATAGCGTACTCATTTGGATTGCCAAAATATTTATTTTTGGCAACTATTTAGTTCTACTTTGGTACTCTACAAATCATTGATTGTTAATACTTTTATGTTATTTAGACAATATTCAGAACGTACTCACAGGGTTCAGCCTGTGGGTACGTTTTTTCTATGAATAATATAAAAATCTGATAATCAAATTATTACGATAATATTCAGAGTGCCGAAGTAGAACTAAGCTAACGGATTATCTAAGTGGTCAGTTTTTACTAATTGTTCGTTTTTTTCGGTTGGCAATCTGCTTGCGGTTGTCAATCCGAAAAAAAGACTGCGAATTTAATTTTCTACCTACAAGGACTTGGCACGTTTTTTATTTTTAATATATATAACCACCCAAAAATTAACCATGTCGCCCTTTAGCATATTCATAGTAGAAGATGACGAATGGTATGGAGAACTCCTTTCCTACCAACTTTCGCTCAATCCTGATAATGTCATAGAGATTTATAAATCAGGCAAAGAACTCTTACAAAACCTTTACAAACAACCCCAACTTATCACGCTGGACTATTCCTTGCCTGATACAAACGGGGGCGAGCTATTGCGCAAAATCAAACAACAAACGCCCGACACGCACGTCATCATCATATCGGGGCAAAACGATGTCACGACTGCCGTAGAACTACTCAAAAATGGCGCACACGATTACATAGTCAAAGACAATGACATCAAAGAACGCATCTGGAACGCGGTAAGGCATATCCACACCAATCAATCTCTCAAAGCTAAAATAGTACAACTTCAGCAGGAGGTAGGCAAGAAATATGAATTTTCGGAAATCATCAAAGGTAATAGCCCCCCCATCAAAGCCATCTTTGAACTGATAGAAAAAGCCTCCAAAACCAACATCAATGTATCTATCACAGGCGAAACAGGCACAGGCAAAGAACTCGTAGCCAAAGCCATTCACTACAATTCTATCCGCGCCAAAAAGCCCTTTGTAGCCGTCAATGTAGCCTCGATACCGCACGAACTTATCGAGAGCGAGCTATTTGGACACGAAAAGGGCGCGTTCACAGGTGCTATCGCGCGTAGGGTAGGCAAGTTTGAGGAAGCAAATCAAGGTACGCTCTTTTTGGACGAAATAGGCGAAATGGACTTGAATATGCAAAGCAAACTCCTGCGCGTATTGCAGGAAAGGGAAATCGTAAAAGTAGGCAGCAACCAAGTCCAGAAAATTGATGTCCGCGTCATCACAGCTACTCACCGCGACCTCTCGGAAGAAGTCCGCAAGAAAAGATTTCGCGAAGATTTGTATTACAGACTACTGGGAATGCCCATCAAAGTTCCGCCACTCCGCCAACGCGGAAGTGACATAGGGCTGTTGGCTAAGTTTTTTGCAGATGAGTTTGCGAAAGAAAATAACTTAGGAAAAATGACCATCTCGCCTGAAGCCCAAAAAAAACTATTGCAATATGCTTTCCCTGGCAATGTGCGCGAATTAAAAGCTATCATGGAGCTTGCCACTGTCATGGCAAATGCACAAGTGATTGAAGATGAACATATTATATTCAATGCCGCCACAAACATAGCCGATATGATACTCGAAGAACTCACACTCGAACAATATAACAAACAGATTGTGAAACATTTTTTAGAAAAGTACAATCAAGATGTACTCAAGGTGGCAGAGATACTTGACATTGGCAAATCTACCATTTACAGAATGTTGAAAAAGTGGGAATAGCCTAAAGAATTACGATTTACAATTTACGATTTACAATTTACGATTTACAATTTCCGATTTTCGATTTACAATTTCTGATTTACGTTGTTGTTTTATTAGTGGTCAGTCTTAGTTAAATGTTCGTTTTTTTTCGGTTGGCAATCCGCTTGCGGTTGTCAATCCGAAAAAAAGACGCGAACAAATAAGAAAGACTGACCACTCGTTCCTAAGTGTTTTTTTGTAGTTCGTGTTTCCACGAACCACAAAAAAGCATAAAAATCAAAAAATGCTCAACGTAGTTTTGACAATACAAACATCATAACGGCTGTTTTTATCGCTGATACTTTCGCGCGTGGTAGCCAAAATATAGAGGCTTGTCCCATCAAAATACGTTTGGACAGGTCTGTGTTCAGAGAGGTCGCCCAAAAGTCTTACGGCTGTAGTTTTGCCATTTTGGGGATTGATTTTGGTAAATAGCAAATCTTTGTCTGAGAGCGGATTGTAATGCTCTCCAACCGCTACGAGCGTATTTTGGTCTGGCTGAAAAGCATCAATGTATCTTTCGCGGTACATTTTGGCGGTAGAGAGCCAACTGTAAGGCGCACCTGTAATGGCATCAAACCTTGCCCCAAAAGCAAAAGAAGTGCTATCCTCAAGGGTTGGATTGCCTTTGGTGTAGCCCCTGCCAGTGAGAAAGAAATTTCCGCCTTGCAGTTGTGCAAGATTGTTTGCCTCGCCTGCTATATTTACAGTGGAGAGTGCTTTGTAAAACAAGTTATCGCTTGTATGTAGTACGGCAGGCTGTTCGAGATACTTGCCTACCAAAAAATATTCGCTGTTGAATGTCCGCAATCTACTCACATGAAAGTTTTTGAAACTGGTGTATTCCATTTTATTTAAATAATCGCCCTCTGCATCTAAAATATGCAAAACGGCTACGGCTGAATTTGGATTTTTGCCAATACTTCCTGCTATGAGGTATCGGTTGTTGCTCATCTCTATAGCGTCATTGTAACGTTCATAATTGCTTGAATTTGTTTCGGTGTTGCGCCATTCCTCTAAGCCATCTTTATCTAATTTTAGTACAAAAGCGTCTGAGTCGCCTATGCCTGCTTCGGTATAACCCGTTATCAGACAGCCCCTATCGGAAGTTTCAATGATACTTTTGGGATAAATGGGCGAAGCCCCCAAGTCGTCAATTTCATATTGCCAGTCTTTACCTGAAAGGTCAGCCTTGAGCCTTGTTACTAAGATTTTGTTCAAATCTGTTTGTGCAACTACATAAAAACCGCCTGCTGTAGTCCGTACAAAACTCATGGCTATATCGTCCTTGCCTGCCCCAGTGCCGAGATTGGTTTGGGCATAAAGTCCCGAATTAGCATCGGCAGTAGGAGGCAAGACAAATATTTTTTGTTTGGCAGAATCTTTTTGGAGTCCTTGTTTTTTGTTCATTTCTACCACGAGGGTACTTGTATATTCGCCTATGGTATCATACGCAAAGGTAGGCAAGGTGGCGTTGGAAGACTGCCTTTTGGCATCTCCAAATTTCCACAAAAACGACTGCGCCCCCGTACTGCCCTCACTTGCCTGAAACAAGATAGGCTCTTTTACCCTTACCACTTGTGGTACTTGGAAGTCTGCCTTAAAACGTATAAAAGAAGTTTCTTCTATCTGCTCGCAAGCTCCCAAAAAAATGAGGCATAAAAAAAAGTAAATTTTAGAATACATAGAGGTATGGAGGTTATTTTTTCTTTTTCTGCTCAAAGAAAATCTTAATCCTATCTACAAAAATAGGCAATTTAGCAATTTTAGGATTAGTAGATACGAGGGTAATGTCTCCGCCTATGCCTTCATAGATAGTTTTTTCGCCTTTTTTATTCGTTTCTTCTATGCCCAGTGCCAAGTTAAAATCTTTGGATATTTTGCTCAATGCACCTCCGCTATAGTCTTGGATATTGCCTGAAAAGTCCCAACCAAATCCCGAAAACTTGATAGCTTTGCCTCCGTTTTTGCGTTCAAGCGAGCTGAGTGTTGTGCCTATATGCACGCCATTGGGCAATTTGATGCGGCGGCTCAGGATTTCTATAAAATCTACGCGCTTTTGCGCCTTGTCTGCCCATACCACACTTACCATGTCTTTGCCTTCTTCGAGTACTTTGGTAGCAGGTTGGCAGTTGCCTTCTATGCAAAACTCATGTTTTTTCAGATTTTCTTTTCCAAAAGCCTCCTCGAGGTCAGTATATGACATTTTGGGTGTGATTTTGCCTACACTCTCCTGCGCGACTATTTCCCAACCACTTAGTCCCTGTGGTTCGTCTTCCTCTTTAGAGTTATCTTTTTTGGATTCGTCTTTGGATTTTTCTTCAGAAACAGTTTTTTTTTCTGCTTCCTTTTTGCAGGCACTTACCACAAGCGTAAGCGCGAAAAGGAGATAAAGGTACTTTTTGAACATAAAATATGAGTAGTTAGTGAAAATTTAAGCTAAGTTAGTGCAAATTTGTGTATATCACAAACTTTTTTTGCAAAATAGACTTCTTGCGAAAGTCCTTTTTAGTTTTTTTGGAGGTCTTTTGTCATTTTGAGCGAAGCAAAAAATCTCAATTTTCATTCACAAATCGTTGATTAACAATGATTTTCTTTGCTTCGCTCAGATGACAACCTACTTTTTTAAACTTTAAAACACTTTTGCAAGAAGTCTAATAAATACAATAGGCTAAAAAAAACTTGCCTACGTGGGTAGGCAAGGGCTTGAGATAGTCGCCACAGGGGGACTCGAACCCCCATCTAAGGCTTCGGAAACCTTCGTTCTTCCCTTGAACTATATGGCGGTGGATTCTATAAAAATTACGATTCATAGAATCATGCGCAAATATACGTCCGAATTATGAATTTTACAACTATTCCATTTTCCACATCAGGATTTTTTTGTCAAAGCCTGCGGAGAATATGGTTTTGCCATCTTTGCTTACGGCTATGGCGCGTATGGGGTTGTCGTGTCCTGGTAAATCTTTGGTAGGCTCGCCCGTAACCGCGTCCCACATTTTGAGGGCATTGTCTTCGCCTCCGCTTATCAGAAATTTGCTGTCTGTCGTGAATGCTACTACATTTACAGCATCTTTATGTCCTTGAATGTCTTTGATAAGTTCGCCTGTGAGGATTTTCCAAAGTTTGAGAGAGTTTGAGCCATCGCCTCCGCGTAGTCCACTGCCTGTGGCGAGGGTTTTGCCGTCTTTTGTGAAGGCTACAGACCAATAATTTTCGGTGCCTTCGCTTTTGAAAGTTTTGAGTAATTTATAGCTTACTGCGTCCCAAAGTTTTACTTCAGTTTTGCCACAGGTCGCAAACGTTTTGCCATCAGGACTGAATGTGAGCGCGTTTACATCACTCTCATGTACGTTTAATCCTTTGACGAGTTTGCCTGTTTTAGCGTCCCAAAATTTTACTGTATGGTCTTTGCTGGCGGTTACAACGAACTTGCCTGTGGGGTGAAAAGCGACTGCGAGTACACCTGCCGAATGACCTTTCAAATCCAATAATTTTTTGTTGGGAGCTTTCCAAACGATTACATTTTTGTCTTCCGATACGGTAGCGATGGTAGTCCCATCGGGGCTGTAGGCTACACCATTTACGGCATCTTTATGCTCTTTGGCGGGTTTTGTACCTTTTTTTGTGGCGGTATCCCATATTATCAAACTATAATCTGAATCGACCACTGCGAGGTTTTTGCCTGAGAGAGAAATGCTATTTATCACGCCTGTATGTTCTCCTATGGGTTCGGGCGTGGTCTGGGCAAAAGCAAAAGAAGTGCTGAATGCAAATAATAAGGCTGTTTTTTTCATAAACTAATAAACGTCTTAGGATTTGATAATATTGTGTTTGGGTTACATTTTTGTATGTCCCGCTGTCTTTGTCATAAATTTGCAAAATGCAAATCATTTTTCTGCTGAGCTAAAAACCTTGCCTGCCTACATACAGCAAAAACCAGCACAAAAGGTAGTTATTGCCTTTTGTGTTGGTTTTCGCTCGGTATTCTGTTGCTATCGCAACAGGCACGTTACAAACGTGCCTCTATTTGAAGTGCGAAAAAAATAATGATATTATTTTAAAGCCTATTGATTTTCAGCAATGGCTACCCAATGACCTCATAAACAAACATAAAAAGCCTGAGTGGTCAGTCTTTCTTATTTGTTCGCTGTCTTTTTTTCGGATTGACAACCGCAAGCGGATTGCCAACCGAAAAAAAACGAACATTTAACTAAGACTGACCACTGAGTAATGGCACTCATATTGTCTTTTTATATCTTGTCTTTTTTGCTAAAAAAGTGAACTTATTTTATACTCGTTCCTAAGAGCTAAATCGCTTATTTACTTCTTCCCAATTCACTACATTCCAAAAGGCTTTAATGAAGTCTGCCCTTTTGTTTTGGTACTTCAGGTAATAAGCGTGTTCCCACACATCAAGTGCCAAAATAGGTCTTCCACGCTCTTTGACGATTTTTTTCATCAAAGGATTGTCTTGATTGGGCGTAGAAGTAATCCGCAATTTTTGGTTTTTGTAATCCACAATCAGCCACACCCAGCCTGAACCAAAACGACTTAAGGCTTCTTTCTGAAACTGCTCTTGAAATGCCTGAAAACTGCCAAAAGTATCTTTTAATGCCTCGCCTATCGCGCCTGTAGGCTCACCTCCGCCTGTAGGACTGAGCAATGTCCAAAAAAGGCTATGATTGTAATGCCCGCCCGCATTATTGCGAATCGCAGGCTGTTTTGCCGCAACCTCTCCAAGTATTTCCTCTACTGAATAATCTACATAGTTGGTTTGTTTTACGGCTTCATTCAGATTTTTGACGTAGGCGGCGTGGTGTTTGCCATGATGAATTTCCATCGTCATTTGGTCAAAATGAGGCTCAAGGGCTTGCGTTGGGTACGGGAGGGCAGGCAAGGTAAACGCTGAGGGTTTGGCAAAAAGTCTATAAGGCAGAAGCCAAATACTTGCAGAGGCTACCGCTATAATTTTGAGAAAAGTACGTTTGTTCATAAATATTATATATACTGAAAATTTATGTGGCAAGGCTGAGTTCCTTACCGCACTTAGGTTAGCTAAGGAACGAGTAAAAAATAACTTGCTAATTTTGTTAATCTTTTGCGCTTATACTTTGTTGCAATAATCATTACAAAACACCGCTTTGCGCTTCTATTGCGCCTCGTCT
>JAAFJK010000501.1 GCA_013298105.1 Cytophagales bacterium | reverse complement strand
TTATACAGCCAAGTATGGTTTTCAGCTTGGCATCGTAGCCCAACGCCCACTTACCAAACACTTGGACATAGGCATAGAGCCATCTTTTCGCCTGAGCAAATACCAATACTCAAATACCATCATAGAGTATGTGAATGTTACGTTCACTGAATCACAAACTTACCTTGAAATGCCTATTTACCTAAAATGGAATTTCAAAAACAAGTTCAACTTCATGCGCGACCGCCGAAGTTTCAAAAACAAAATATTCCCTTATATTACCGCAGGAGCTACCCTCAGTATGCTCAATAAATCTTCGGGCATAGCCCTCAGATTAGATGGAGGCGCAGAAGGCAGTACCCCACTTACACTTGAGTCCGTCCCTTATGACATGAAGCCCGCTCGCCACACCCAAAAAATCATGCCTATGGGTGCTTTGGGTGTAGAGTATAAGTCAGGCAGAAGTACGCTTGCTTTGGAGGTGCGCTATATGCGTATGCTTGGCACACAAGTAAAGCCTGCACAACGCTATGCAAACCAAGAACTATTGTTAAAATATGGTTACACTGACAATGATTTTAGGATACATAATGCGTCCATTACATTGGCTTTTATGTACCCGCTCTACAAAGCGCGTCCCGCTTCTCAAAAAACCTTTGCCAAACCGCGCATTTTGAATGTAGAACACGACAAGGATAAAAAATAAAGAACATTCGAAATTTATTGCGGTAACGCTCTTGCGTAAATCGTACATCTTAAATCGTAAATAAATTCAAACACACAAATCACATGAAAAAAATATATCTTGCCCTTTGCTTGGCAGGGTGCGCAACCGCATGGACTGGGTGTACCAAAAAAAATGATGCAAAACCTGATGACTCAGGCTTTTTTGTAAAACTTTTTGGAGGTGCCAAAGACGAAAGACCAAATCAAATCATTGCCCTGCCCACAGGAGGATATGCGGGCGTAGGCTACACAGAATCGTATGCAAAAGAAGGCAGAAGCGATGTCTTTTTCTTTAGGATAGACCGAAACGGCAATGTAACCAAACAAATTGGATTGGAGGGCAGCGAAGGTCGCTCTATCCAACTCACACCAGACGGTAAACTCATTATGTTTGGAGATGTCCAAGCACCCAATATCCCCTCGAGTGCGTACATAGTCAAAACTGACTTTGAGGGCAATATCATTTGGAAGAAAAATTATCGACCTGCCGAAATAGATGCAAGCACGAATGTAAGAGGCTTAAGCATTGAGAATGACAAAGCGGGAGGCTATTGGATACTTGGTAGCATTGAGGAAAGCAGTACCGAATCCAAACTTTTTATTACTAAAATAGATGAAACAGGCAACACCGTCCGCGAACGCACGTATGGCTCTGAAAACTCGCTTAACACCATCTCTACTATAGCCCAGACAGGGCAGGGAGATGTAGCCATCGCAGGGACTACCCGCAACATCAACTCGCCTACCACCAACCCGACAGACATACGCCTTACACTCACCAATAACTTAGGCAACCTTAAATGGGATTTATCTTTTAATAAAAATCCCACAGATGTAGGCGTAGATTTGCGCATAGTACCCAATGGTTTTATATTACTTGGTACTACTACCCTGAACAATGACAATGACATCATTCTCTATCGCCTGAATGAAGTAGGTGAGGCTATAGTTACGGCTACTATAGGCGGAGAAGGCAATCAATATGCAAAATCTGTTTCGCCTACTCAAGATGGTGGATATATCGTCTTGGGAGATACTGAAAAAACAGGTGGTACAGGGACTCCTCAAAAAGATTTATTGGTAACGAAGCTCGATTACGCAGGCAAGGTAGAATGGACTAAAACATTCGGAAGCACTGAAGATGATGCAGGCAATCTCGTTCGCCAAGATGCAGATGGCAATTACATAATCTTAGCCACTATCGGATTCGTAACCACCAAAATGTGCGGCGTTATCCGCTTAAATTCTAAAGGCGAATTTTTAAATTAAGTCAAAACAGACATCACAAACCCATGAAATCATATACACATCAAACCATGCGAAGGCTACTGTTCTTTCTATTTTCTCTGTCCTTTGCACTGCCATCGGTAGGCAAGGTAAAACCCAATGCTGTAACGGTAACGCCCGCTTCAGTAGCAGATATATGTGTGGGTAGTCCAAGCTATGTAACAGTAGGTACTATCACAATAACAGAGGGTGTAAATCCTGATATAGCGGCAGGTGCAAATCGTGTGATGGTTTGGACAATGCCTGCAGGTTTTCAGCTCGAACCAGGACAAGGTACGGCTACCATACAAGGCACTGGTGCAAGTGCCATCAACTCTACTACAGTTACGGCTACTACTGTAACCATCAACTATACTTCAGTAATCGCTACAACAGGTTTTACTGTTACAGGCTTGAAGGTGCGTGCCAATATAGTCGGCACAGGAAATCTTACTTTTACCTCCTCTACAGGAGCCATAGCAGGGCTAACAGCAGGTACAGTCATGGCAGATTTTACGAGTGTAGCCTTGCCTACCACACCCGCTATCACAGGCGGAAATACAAAAAACTTTTGCCTCAATACACCCAATAGCACTACCATAACCGCTACAGGTGCAGGTACAATCCGATGGTTCAGTGATGCAGGACTTACTACGCTTGTGGCAAGTGGTGCAAGCCCTGATGCCCCCGCCTTATCTGTTTTGGGAGTAAATACAACTGTAGTAGGTACGAGTACATTTTATGTAGTAAGTGATGATGGGACTTGCTACAGCAACACCACGACTGTTACAGTAAATATTACTGCCCCACCTTCCGCACCCTCTATTACAGGGGGAAATAATCAAACGCTCTGCTTCAATACACCTAACAGCAATACAGTAACAGCCACAGGCACAGGTACTATCAGATGGTTTACTGATGCAGGACTTACGAATCTTGTGGCAAATGGGGCAAGCCCTCATGCGCCCGCTTTATCTGCTTTAGGGGTAAATACTTCTTTAGTGGGTACGAATACCTACTATGTAGTAAGCGATAATGGTTCTTGCTTTAGCCCTGCGACTGTTTTGGTGCTGACTGTTACTGCCTCACCTACCTTGAGCGTATTCTCTACACCTACAACTATCTGTCAAGGACAAACCATAGCTTTTTTTGCGGCATCAGGTACAGGCACACAATACGAATTTGTGTTAAAAAAAGGAGGTGTAACCCAGATTACTCAAGCCTATTCTGCTACTCAGTCATTTACTACCAGCAATGCCTTGGCAGTAGGCAATGACTATAGTATGGAGGTTACGACAAGAGATGCGAACAGTTGTGTAAGTGCTACCAATACTACACCTTTTACAATCATTGCCTTGCCTGCCTCCCCAGGTATAACAGGCGGTGCAACTATCAGCTACTGCATAGGTGCCAATATGTCTGCCGCCAATATCACCGCTACAGGTGTAGGAGGCAATACTTTTGATTGGTTCAATGATGCTTCATTGACTCCGCCTGCTTTGGCTACCACAGCTACCACTACTGCCTCCGCGCTTGGCATCTCAAGTGCTACTGCGGCTACTTTCCAACGCTATGTAACTCAAAAAAATGCAAATTGTAGAAGTTTGCCTACATTGGTTACGATTCAGATAATAGCAAATCCGATAGTAGTTTTGAGTGGTTCTTTGCCTGTAACCAATCAAATATGCGAAGGTACAGCCGTTACGTTTACTGCCTCTGGCTCGGTAGGTTTGGATTATCGTTTTGAACGCTTGCTTGCGCCTGCTACTTCGCAAGACATCACTACATTCAGCGCAACAAGTACCTACAACTTGCCTACCAACTTGCCTGCGGGAAATTATATCATGCGTGTAACAGGCAGAAATGCCAATAACTGCACGACAGTATCGAATGATGTTACTTTTACAATATTAGCAAAGCCCGTTGTAACTTTTCCTCTACCAAGTCCTGATAACTACATAGAAACGCAAACTACACCTGTAAATCTTGCGGCTACCCCTGTAGCTGGTGTGGGCGAAACAGGCGTTTATACAGGTGCAGGTATGATTGGCAACCAATTTTATCCAAACTTAGCAGGAGCGGCGGGTCCCAAAGTAATTACTTATACTTTTACGAACGCAAGTGGCTGTACGGATTCAAAAAACATTACGATTACAGTCAATCCTTCAGGCTTTTTTATTGCGGGGTTGTATTGCGGTGATGCGGCTTCTTCGCCCATGACAGCTCCCGCTATTCATTTGGGTGTGCCTTGTGGAAATGCTACCGCCGTAACCGCTAAAGTAGGTAGCTCGCCTGCCTTCATATCGGGTACTGCGCC
>JAAFJK010000155.1 GCA_013298105.1 Cytophagales bacterium | reverse complement strand
ATGCCTTGTTCTTTCCCAATTTCGATGCCTTCATTTACGCCTTCGCCAAAGCCTTCCTCTTTGCCTTCAAAAAAAGCGGTATCTGTTACATTTTTCAAATCTCTGTAGTATTTCAAACTTTTTTCGTATTGATTTTGTTCCTTTCGGTTAAAACGAATAGAATCAAATGGAAATTTTCTGTCTCTACCTTCGCCAAATAATTTCTTAAAACCAAAATCTGTAAAAGGGTTTACAAAACGCGCCATAGCTTTTTTTGAAGCAAAAATAAGCAAAAATTCAGAGAGATGCAAATTTTCCTTGCCTACCCTTGTGGGTGTTTAGGCACTTCCCGAACTTCAACAACAGCTAAAAACAAAATCTCCTACAAAAATACAGCGTATTTTTGTAGGAGATTTTGGTTCTTCGAAAGTTATTGCGGAGGCAAAACTGTAGAACAGGCTTCCAGCCTGTTTATGACTTGAAAACGACAGGCTGGAAGCCTGTGCTACAGCCTGTTCCGTAATAACTTTTTAAGAACCGAGATTTTTAAAGACTTGCCTGCCATTACACCGCGATATGAGGCGCAATAATCAAGGAAACAATAGACATCAATTTGATAAGGATATTCATAGAAGGACCAGAAGTATCTTTGAAAGGGTCGCCTACAGTATCGCCTGTTACAGCCGCTTTGTGGGCATCAGAGCCTTTATAGACCAACTTACCTTCTATCATTACGCCTTTTTCAAAAGATTTTTTAGCATTGTCCCAAGCTCCACCTGCATTGGATTGGAAAAGAGCCATCAACACACCCGAAACTGTAACACCTGCCAATACGCCTCCCAAAATCTCTGCTGAAGAAGTGTCATTGAACATTCCTTTGAAGCCAAAGCCTACCAAAATAGGCACAAGTATCGCTATTAAACCTGGCGCAATCATTTCACGAATAGAGGCATTGGTAGAAATGGCTACGCATTTTTCGTATTCTGGAGTAGCTGTACCTTCCATGATGCCTTTGATTTCGCGGAACTGACGGCGTACTTCGTGTACCATTGCCATTGCCGCTCTGCCTACAGCATTGATAGCAAGCGAGGAGAATATAAAAGGAATCATACCACCTAAGAACAAACCACTCAAAACAGGTGCTTTGTAAATATCAATAGACTTAATACCTGCTATCCCTGCAAACGCCGCAAAAAGTGCCAAAGAAGTAAGTGCCGCAGAAGCTATCGCAAAACCTTTGCCTATAGCCGCAGTCGTGTTGCCTACTGCATCAAGGTTATCAGTACGTTTGCGCACTTCTTCGGGCAAGTGGCTCATCTCAGCTATACCACCAGCATTGTCAGCAATAGGACCAAAAGCATCTATCGCCAACTGCATAGCTGTAGTAGCCATCATACCTGCCGCCGCTATAGATACACCATAAAGTCCAGCCATAGTATATGAGCCTATAATACCAGCACAAAGTACCAAGATAGGCAATACCGTAGATTCCATACCCATTGCCAAGCCCGCGATAATATTTGTAGCGTGTCCTGTGCCAGAGCGTTGAATGATAGTATTCACTGGTCTGCGCCCCATAGAGCAATAATATTCTGTAATGATGGACATCAAAGTACCTACTATCAGACCTATCACTACTGCACCAATGATACCATTGGGTGTAAACATAAATCCACGCAAATCCAATACAGGAGGCATCAGCCACTTAATCAAGAGGATAGATACTATAGCTGTACCGATTATAGAAACCCAGTTGCCGATATTCAAAGCGCGTTGTACGCTTGAGTTGTCATCTTTGATTCTTACAAAAAGCGTACCTACCATAGAAAATATAATGCCTATCCCAGCTATGAGCATAGGCAACAAAATAGGGGCAATGCCACCTACAGCATCATCAGATTTGATTTCTTGTCCAAGTACCATAGTAGCCAATACTGTAGCTACATACGAGCCAAAAAGGTCAGCACCCATACCCGCTACATCACCTACGTTATCACCTACGTTGTCCGCGATAGTTGCAGGGTTGCGAGGGTCATCTTCTGGGATACCAGCTTCTACCTTGCCTACCAAGTCCGCGCCTACGTCTGCCGCTTTGGTATAGATACCTCCACCTACACGCGCAAAAAGTGCGATAGATTCAGCACCAAGCGAGAATCCTGCTAAGATTTCTATAGCTGTTTTCATTTCGTGTCCATTCGCGGGTGCGCCTTTCACAAAAAATACATACAACAAGATAAAGATAGAACCCATACCAAGTACCGCCAAACCTGCTACACCCATACCCATCACAGCACCTCCTGTAAACGATACTTGCAAGGCTTTGGCAAGGCTTGTACGTGCCGCGTGTGCAGTGCGTACATTTGCCTTAGTAGCTATGCGCATACCGATATAGCCTGCAAGGGCAGAAAAAACTGCGCCTATCAAAAAGGAAAAAGCGACAATATAGCTTGAATGTTTTGTAACAGAGCCTGCCCAACCCAATACTATAGCTGTAACAAACGCAAAAACGCCCAACACCTGCCATTCTGCACGCAAAAATGCCATAGAGCCTCGCGCTATGTAGCCTGCGATTTCTTTCATGCGGTCATTTCCCGCATCTTGTTTACTGACCCAGCCCGATTGGATATAGGTGTAAATGAGGGCAATTAACCCGAAAATAGGAACTGTATAGAGTAAATATCCCATGATAAATTTTAATTGTTATCGGATAGTTTAAAGTTTGAAAGTTTTATTTATGCAAAAACACTCATTGTAAGTATTTTTAAGGGTGCAAAACTACAATTATTTTGGAAAAATGCCAAATTCATTTATTTTTTTTATGTTTTTTTGTGTTTTTTATTTTTTTGACTACTTTTGGGAAAACATTACTGAAAACTTTTTCCCCATGATAAACATTAAATTGCAAGTACAAGGTGAAAACTTGGATAAAGTCTTGACCTTGCTCAAAGATTCGGGCTTAGCCGCGAATGTAGAGGTAGATGATGTAGATGACAGTCTAAAGCCCATGACGGCTACAGACTTTTATAAGCGCATCAATGCCTCCAATCTCGCCCAAAAAGAAAATCGTTTATTCACCCAAAAACAAGTAGAAGAGGAGGTACAATCATGGTAACTGCAAAAAAAGTGCTTTGGGCAGAGTCTGCCAAAAAAGACCTGCAAAACATCTATGGGCGCGTAGCCCAAAAATCGCCCGAAAGGGCTAAAGAAGTGCTACTGGCTATAGTAACCAAAGCGGGTACGCTCAATACTGAATACGCTAAAGGTGCGCCTGTAGCCCTTCTTGCCAAAGAACCTGACCCGTATAAAGTGGTGCTTTCAGGTTTTTACAAGATTATCTATAGTATCGTAGGCGAAACTGTAGTAGTGGAAACGCTCTACCACGAAAAACAAGAGCCTGTAGTGGGGTAGGCAAGTAAGGAACGAGTAAAAAATAACTTGGACATTTTACTAATCTTTTGCGCTTATACTTCGTTGCAATATTCATTACAAAACACCGCTTTGCGCTTCTATTGCGCCTTGTCTAAGCACAAAATATCG
>JAAFJK010000349.1 GCA_013298105.1 Cytophagales bacterium | reverse complement strand
AGGCACAACGTTTTACGCTCAAGGGCGTGGTAATGGATTCAAGCAACGCGCCACTGCCTTTTGTTACAATCACACTCTTGAAGCCTGCCGACTCCACCCTTGTCCACTTCACAAGTACAGAAGAAGATGGCACTTTCTTGTTCAAAAACATAGAGGCGAATCCCTATACCATGAAGATAAGTTTTGTAGGTTTTCAGCCACACATACAGTCTATAGAGGGCAGGCAAGATACAGATTTGGGCAAGATAATCCTCAAGCCTATCGTACTTGACGAGATAACCCTGAAGACAGACCGCGAACCTATCACTATCAAAAAAGATACTATAGAATACAATGCAGGCTCGTTCAAAGTCCGCCCGAACTCCTCTGTAGAAGAAATGCTGAAAAAACTGCCTGGCATAGAAGTAGATGCCGAAGGCAACGTAAAAGCACAAGGGCAAAATGTCCAAAAAGTCCTCGTAAATGGCAAAGAATTTTTTGGCAATGACCCAAAAATGGCTACCAAAAACTTGCCTGCCGATGCGATAGACAAAGTGCAAGTATTTGACCAAAAGTCAGACCAAGCTGTTTTTTCGGGCATTGATGATGGGCAAAAAACCAAAACCATCAACCTCGAAACCAAAGACAAAAACAAACAAATGTCTTTTGGCAAAATCATGGGTGGCTATGGCACAGATGAACGTTATGAAGGCAAAATAAACTTCAATAGCTTCAAAAATAAAAACCAGTTTTCACTGATTGGTATGGGCAATAACGTAAATCAGTCAGGATTTTCGTTTTCAGACTACTTTGAGTTTATGGGAGGCGCGAACAGTATGGGTAGGGGAGGAGGCGGTATGCGTACTATGTCTTTTGACAGCGAAAGTATGTCTTCCCTGCCCCTGAATATCAATGGCTTTGGAGGAAATAATGGCGGAAATTTTGGCTTCCTGCGCAATATCTCAGGCGGGGCAAACTTCAACCGACAGCTTGGCAAAAACCTCGAAATGAATGGAAGCTACTTTATCAATAACGCCAACAATACCATCAATAAAAGCCAATACAGCGAAAACTTTTTGCCCAATACCATTTATACCACCAATCAGACCAATGACCAAGTGGCTAACAATACCTCGCACCGCTTGAACCTTACGTTTGACTATAAAATCGACTCCCTCAACTCTCTCAAACTTACTACAAGTGGTAGCATCTCCGACAACAAAGCCACTGTGAATAGCTTTGTACGCTCTTTGCTCAATCGAAATATACTCCAAAACGAAAATAAACGCGATAACTACAACGAATCTTTGGGCTTGAACTACAACGTGAGCCTACTCTTTAGGCATAGATTCAGGAAAAAAGGGCGCACTTTTTCTACCACGCTGGGTACTACTTCGAATGACCAAACCCAAGAGGGGACATTGCAATCTACCAATCTGTTTTTTATACCTACACCATCAAGTATCATTTTGAATCAACAAAACGAACAGAGAAGTTACGCCCAAACCTACAGCGCAAGAAGTTCTTATACAGAACCCATAGCCAAAAAAATGTTTTTAGAGTTCAATCATCAATACCAAATCAATCAGAACGAAGTAAAAAGAGAGGTTTTTGATATGGTAAACGAACAACGCACTGTGAATACAGAACTTACAAATGACTTTGACAATACATTTCAGTTCCACCGCATAGGCACAAACTTCAAACTAAACCGCAAAAAATACAATGTTACGCTGGGTGTGAATGGGCAATTCTCTGACCTGAAAGGAAAAATGTCCAACCAAAGTCAGGTAAGCCGAAAATTTGAAAATATCTTGCCTGCCGCTTCTTTTTCGTATGCTTTTGCCCAAACCAAAAACCTCAATATCGACTACAACACGAGCATAAGAGAGCCTTCTATCCAACAGCTTCAGCCTGTCATCAACAACACAGACCCGCTCAATATCTCCAAAGGAAATCCTGACCTTCGCCCCCAATATACGCACCGCGCCAATGCAAACTATGTGCAGTTCAATCCCGCTAACTTCAGCAATGTATTTGCGGCTGTGAATCTGAACTATACCACCAACAGTATCGTAAACGCCCAAACGCTTGAGCAAAATCTTGTCCGTACCACCCAACCTGTGAATACACGCGGTACGTTTAATATAGCCGCCTATACGAACTATGGTATGCAACTTAAGAAAATCAAAAGTAGGTTCAATGTTGGCGCAAATGCGGTTTATAACCGAAGCATCAACTTGCTGAATAACCAAGAAAGCTACATTCACCAAGAAATCATAGGTGCAAATGTGCGCTATGAGTTCAATATAGAAGAAGTGTGGGATATTTCGCTTACTGCCAATCTGAGCCACCAAAAAACGGCTTACGACTTTAATTCAGACCAAAATCAACGCTTTTTGAATGAAATTTATGGTGTAAATACAAACCTGAACTTTACGCCCCGCGTGTGGTTTAGTTCAAGTCTTAACTATATGATTTACAGAGGTTTGTCGAGTGATTTTTACCAAGAATTGCCGATGTTGAATGCCTCTATCTCGGCACTTGTACTAAAAAATGGCAAAGGCGAACTAAAACTTGCCCTTGTCAATGCGCTGAATCAAAATACAGGTGTTACACAAACTGCCAATGCCAACTCGCTTCAGCAAGAAACTATCAATTCGCTGGGCAGGTATTTGATGTTGAGTTTTACGTATTCTTTGAATAAACTTACGAATCCAAATACAGGCAAAAACAATATGCGCCGTATGATTATGGGCGGTTTGGGAGGATAACTAACATTCATCATTTTTTGTTTTTTCGGTTGGCAATCCGCTCGCGGTTGTCAATCCGAAAAAACAAAAGAACTATAAATCAGTTCTCAAGATTGGCTTGGTCTTGCGTGAATTTTTGATATACTTCTTTAGCTAATTTTTTGAATTTTTCTACTTTGGCTTGATGTGGTTTGGAGTTACGCGGGTCTATCACCTCTTTGTCAAGTATCAGATTGATGCACAAATCTTTTTCATAAAAAACAGTCATCTCGCGGTAGGCAAGTTTTTCAAGATTTTGTTTCTCAAAACACAAGCCCATGTTGCCGTCTTGGTCATACAAAAACTCGGTGCGTATTTCTGTATCGCCTTGTTTTTCAGTAAGCACCGCAAGGCGCAACAGGGGCGTATCATCGCCTAAGAAACTATAGTAAAAAATATAAGATTTTTGGCTGGTCGAGTTGTCTTTCCAGAGCAAAGCGTGGGTATTGACAGAAAATTCATTGATGTAATATTGATTTTTACGGGCTTTGTCTTTTACATAAAGGTACATATCTTTTAGATAGCGCGTAGTACTGGGTTCGCGGGGTATTTTGGGCTTAGGCGTTTGGGCTTGTAGCAGGGTAGGCAAGTACAATAACAATAACCAACATAATTTTTTCATAGCTGATAATACTACAAAATTCTTGCCTAATTTTGTTGCTTTTTTATTTGGAATAATCTCTTTTTTATTTCATTTTTGCAACAAAATTGAATTAGAGAAGGGCAGGGTTGAGGCATCAAAAATAGCACTATTCATGAGAAGTTTTATCATTTTATTTTTTCATCTATTTCTACCTATTTGCATACAGGCACAGATAGCAGGCAAGGTCATGAACGCAAAAGGGGAGGGGGTAGAGTTTGCCAATGTGAGTTTACATACTTTGCCTGACTCTACCATAGTTTTGGCGCAACTTACAGATATACAAGGCGAATTTTCCTTTCCTGCGCCTACAGTGGGCGTTAGTTTTTATTTGCAGGCAAGTCAAATTGGATTCACAACAGGCAAGTCAAATATTTTTACCTTGCCTGCCCAAAACGCATTTTCTATAGTATTGCAAGAAAGTGAACAGACTTTAGGGGGCGTAACGCTCACAGGCAGACGCGCCTTAGTAGAAATACAAGGCGACAAAGTAGTCATGAATGTAGAGAAAAGCATACTCGCCACAGGACTGTCTGCTTCTGAAATCCTCAAACGCGCACCAGGCGTAACCCAAGACCAAGATGGCAAATTATCGCTCAAAGGCAAACAACAAGTCATGGTACTGCTTGACGGCAAACCTACCTATTTGAATGAAGAACAAGTAGGCAGATTGCTCAAGTCCTTGCCTGCCAATCAGATAGCTTCTATAGAAATCAGTACCGCGCCCTCTGTACGCTATGATGCAGAAGGCAATGCAGGCATGATTGACATTCGCCTCAAGCGTGGCGTGAATTTGGGATTCAATGGTACGCTTACTTTGAGTGCAGGACATGGTTGGTTTGGAAAACAGATGCACGGACTATACCTGAACTATAGGCGCGGAGTGGTCAGCACTTCCCTGAACTATGATTTTGGCAACAATCCACAGCTGTTTATCTTAAAAAGTACCCGCGCCTTGCCTACGGGCGAGGTATTGGCGCAAAATTCGTATTACCGCGCTCCAGAGTTTACCCACAACTTGAAATATAGCCTTGACATTCAACTTTCTAAACGCTGGACTACAGGCGCACAATTTCAAGGTATGTACTTTTCTAACAAATGGAATGGAGGCAATGAAACCCGATTGACTGATGGGCTGGGAGGCTTTCAACGAAATGTTACGACAGATTATAGCCACGATTTTTGGCAAAATTATACAGGCAATGTATTTCTGAAATACCAAAAGGATACACTTGCCGAATGGACTTTTGATGCAGACTTTGTGAAATATGACCAACAAAGCCCGCAAGGGTTTTTGACTCGTTTTTACAATCAAGTAGGAGAGGAGTTCCAAAAACCTTATATCCTTGAGAGCATTATTCCTACGCTTTTGAATGTCTATGCCTTAAAAACAGACTATATTCGTCATTTGCCCCAACAACACAAATTGGAATTTGGGGCAAAGGCTACATGGGTGAACTCAGACAATGATATGCGCTTTTATACCGTAGAAGATGGGGTAAGAGTGCCAAATCAGCGCACCA
The DNA here is from genome assembly GCA_013298105.1 of Cytophagales bacterium. Lineage (GTDB taxonomy): Bacteria > Bacteroidota > Bacteroidia > Cytophagales > Microscillaceae > RDXI01. The sequence goes on along the minus strand of JAAFJK010000349.1, from coordinate 1,726 downwards.
ATTACTTTGTGTATGAAGAAAATATCTTAGCCGCTTATGCCAATTTTTCGGGCAATTTGCCCAAAATCACCTATCAACTCGGCTTGCGTACCGAGCAAACACATACCAAAGGCACACAAAAAACCATCAATCAAGCATTCACGCGCGATTATTGGGGCTTTTTTCCGAGAGTAAATATAACTTATCAACTGACTGATAAACAAAATATTAGCCTGAGTTATAACCGCCGCATAGACCGCCCAGAATACCAAAAGCTCAATCCATTTGTGTATTTTTTAGATATTTATAGTTCAGAAGCAGGCAATCCTTTTTTGAAGCCACAATTTACCAATAATTTCGAACTTGCCTACGTGCCTACAGAGTGGCTACAGATTAGCCTAAACTATACCCAAACTACAGATGCTATGGCGGAGGTAATCAAGCAAAATGATGCCACCAAAGAAGCCATTTTTACGTTGGATAATTTTGGTAAATACGAAAATTTGGGTGTGTCTATTACAGCAGGATTGCCTGTTACGTCTTTTTGGGAGGCAAGTGCTTTTGTGAATGTCTATAAAAATATTTATTCGGGTAATTTCAATAACTTGCCACTCCTGAATCAAGCATGGTCTTTTACAGCTACCACGAACCATACTTTTACATTGCCCAAACAATTTAGCTTAGAAATAGGAGCGATGTATGCTTCGCCTTCTGTGATGGGCATCTCAAAAATGCGTGATATGGGCTTTGTGAGCGCAGGCATTCAAAAGAAATGGGGGCAAAATATCACACTCAAACTTAATTGTAATGATATTTTTTGGACACAAGTTTTCAGGAATACCACCAATTTTGGCAACCTGAATACACAAGGAGAATACCGCTTTGACAACCGAATCACGACTTTTACATTTGTCTATAATTTTGGTAAAAAGTTATTTGATGACAAACCTGCAAGAAAAACTGCCTCTGAAGAAGAAAAAGAACGCATGAAAAAATAATCACAAATATTTTTTATATGACTGAACAAGACTTTTGGGACTGGTTCATAGCCCACAAATCCGAAGTTGAACCCCATTTAGCGTCTAAAAATACGTCTAAAGCTATGCCTTTTTACAATAAATTGTGTGAAAAATTGGCAGAGTATAACGAAGTGATTATACCTGAAATTGGCACAAAGGGCATGGGCAATTTTGAGCTGACTTTGACTGCCGATGGCGTAAAAAAACGCATACCTTTTGTAGAAAAACTGGCTGATTCTGCGCCTGAGATAGCAGGTTGGCGTGTGCTTAAATTTAGAGAGCCTATGAGTTTTACTGAACTTGAATATCAAGGCTTGGTATTCAGCGAAAAAGAAATCTTGGTTTCTGCCATCAAATCGCCCAGCAGTGATATTTACCACGTTTCGGTGTATATGAAAGGCTATAAATCCTCAGATGCCAGCCGTTTTCAAGGAGCGGCTTTTTTGTACTTAGACCACGCAATAGGCGAGTACCAAGTGATGACGCGCATCAATTTCAAAGGGTGCAAAAAACTTGACCTCATGGCATCAACACTTAACCTCTATACACTCGCACAATTTGCGGAACTGCTTGGTGTGAAGCAAAGCTGAATATTCAGCTTGCTTGGTTTTAACTCTCAAGAAGACAAATACTGCCCGCCAACGCCTTTCGGCTTGGTGGGTTTTTAATGAATATTGAGATTAAAATAATTTATATTATGTTAAGTACGATTGGGTGAAAAGCCTGCC
>JAAFJK010000112.1 GCA_013298105.1 Cytophagales bacterium | reverse complement strand
ACCTCCTGTAGAAAATGTATTATAATAGCTAGTAATTTGTCCTCCCCAAATAATCATTTCTGTACCTGTCCAAACAGTGGTGTGGGCATATCTTGCAGTAGGTGCATTTGTAGTGGTGGTACTTGTCCAAGAATCAGTGTTAGGATTATATCTTCCACCGTCATTTAAGCCTGTTAGGTTAAATCCTCCCCAAATAATCATTTCTGTACCTGTCCAAACAGTAGTGTGGGAATATCTTCCTGTAGGAGCATTTGTGGTAGTGATAGCTGTCCAAGAATCTGTGCTAGGATTATATTTCTTACCATCATTTAAGTATGTTCCGTTATATCCTCCCCAAATAATCATTTCGGTTCCCGTCCAAATAGTTGTATGATATTGTCTTCCTGTAGGAGCATTTGTAGTAGTGATGGCTGTCCAAGAATCTGTGCTAGGATTATATTTCTTACCATCATTTAAGTATGTTCCGTTATATCCTCCCCAAGTAATTATCTCAGTTCCCGTCCAAATAGTTGTATGATATTGTCTTCCTGTAGGAGCATTTGTAGTAGTGATGGCTGTCCAAGAATCTGTGCTAGGGTTATATTTCTTACCATCATTCAAGTATGTTCCGTTCCTTCCTCCCCAAATAATCATTTCAGATCCTGTCCAAACAGTACTACTATATTCTCGTTCACTTGGAGAGTTTGTAGTAGTGATAACCGTCCACGAATCAGTAACAGGATTGTATCTACTCCCATTGTTCAATAGTAATCCTGATGAAGCCTGCCCTCCCCAAATAATCATTTCAGTACCTGTCCATATACCAATATGCAAATGTCTAGCACTGGGAGCATTTGAAATGGAAGTTATTGTCCAAACATCAGAAGTATTATAATTTTGAAAACTTTGTGAAGTCCTCCCTATCAAAGTATAACCCGCATTTGTCAAATTAGCGTCATTTTCAATTTCAGAAGTAATAATACTTCCTGTGGGTGTACTTCCTACACGCTCCCAAGCTGTGCCATTGTAGTAATAAAAACCTGCACTGTTGTCAGTTTGGAATATCATCAAGCCTGTAGCAGGTAAGGCTATAGCATTTCTTTGGGCTTGGGTAAGGCGTGGCACGAGTACGCCTTTGTCAGTAGATTTGATGTCTAACATAGCCGAACTGTGGGCAGGGCTGTTGTCAGTATTGATACCTACTTGGGCGTGTGCTTTGTGTAGGAATAGGCACAAGATAAACAAAAGGGTGGTGTATTTTGACAGCATAGAAAGGATTATAGTGAAATTTTTGCAAAGGTAGCTGTTTTCCTTTTCAAACAAAAGTTCAAAGCGAAATATTTTTTTCGGTTCTATCCGCTCGCGGTTGGCAATCCAAAAAAATAAGTTTGCGGTCTGGGGATTATAGAAGAACTCAAAAGCTATTATTTTTTCTTTACCTTGTCGCGTTTTTTTGAAAAAAAAAAGCTATCTTTGCTGTATGAAAAAGAGCAGGAAGAAAAAAGAAATCAAATACAGCGAAGCCGATTTGATTCGTGCATTCAAACTTACGCGCTTGATGGGCAATGACCTACACCCTCTCATGAAAGTCTGGACAAGTGTAGAAGTGCCTACATTTAATGCAGGCGAACAATATAATTTTGATGCTATTTTAATGAAATCCAAAACAGGTATTGAAGGTTGGAATGAAGAAGAACTTAAATTTAAGTTTATCGCGTATTTAATGGACTTGGGTTATTTAGGTGATAATAATACATTCAAGACCTACTGTGAACGAGAACTTTTTACAACCATTGAGGACAAATACCTTTACCTAAAGGCTGATTTCATGATAGCAAAAGGGATTTTAGACAGTCCCGAAACACCTTATTTCTATCTGCAAGAATACAAAAAACTCAAAGACCCCAGTGGCGACCCTGTCCCACAGCTTTTAGAGGGGTTTCTGATAGCTATGCACCAAAATAACAACGGAAAACCTATGTATGGCTGTACCGTAACAGGCGCATATTGGGAGTTTTTTGTGATGGAAGGACATACTTATTGCATTTCAAACTCGTATGACTGTAGAGATAAGAACGATTTGTTGCTGATAATTGCCATTTTGCGCAAGTTTAGGCATATTCTCGAAACTACTTTGTTAGATGATTAGCCTGATGCGTTTACTTTTTTAGCTTAAATAAGATATATCCATAAATAGCCTCTAACCCCAAGAGATTTTTTTTAATAAAACTCCTCTTTGGGACAAGGAAAAACTTACAACTATGCAAAAACTTCGACTTATACTTGCCTGCCTGCTATGGGTGGGCGCACACTCGGTAGGCAAGGGGCAAAATATTGCCGATAATGTAGCTCAGCTAAATAGCTTCATAACAGCCGTTAATACAGGAGCACTCATAAATCCTACTATCCACCTCAAACCGCAAGTTTATACACTTACAAATGTTCTTGCTATCACAAATTCGTGTGTTATACAAGGCGGTGGAGCGACTATTAAAACCTCATCGAATCCACCAAGTACCATGATTTCTATTACAAATTCAGCCACTGTAAGTATCAGTCATGTGCATTTTGAGGGCTGGGGCAATACCACAATTAATCAAGCAATAAACTTATCTGATGCAAATTTATCGCTTTCTGGGTGCGAGTTCAATAAGTTTTATGCACCAACTTCAGGCGTAATATTTGGTGGTTCATCTACAGGCGCACACACACTGAATATCACACATTGCTACATTCACGACAATGGAGGCAATGGAGTTTATTCAGGCTCATCATCTTCTTTTAATTTTACAATCAAAAACACTACTTTTGATACAAATACGGGCATAGCCGTGAATATAGCTACACCAAGTGGCAACTCAAATACGCACAATATAATAAATACTACCTTTTTTCAAAGCGGAAAACACCTTGATTTTAATGTGATAGGCAAAGTTTTGTATTTAGAGCAATGTACATTATATGGTTCAGATACTATACCACTGACTTTGGTAGGAGGAAGTATAACACTAAAAAATACTGTCATCACGGCTTATCTTGGTACAACTCCAGCTTTCACGCTATCAGGTACAAATGTCATACAAAGTGCCGCGAACTCTCCCAATCTCAATATGAATACGAGTTTGGAAAATAGAGGTGGCTTTGCGCCTGTCTTAGCCCTAAATGTGGGCAGTTCTTTAATAAATGCGGCTTCAAATGCGCCTGAACTTTTAGACCAACGCGGCGCACTATTCAATGGCACACGCGATATAGGTGCGTATGAATACAATGGCACATTTGAAAATGGCTCGCCCGCGCTTACAGTCTATAACACCAATCCGTTTGGTTATCAGTCGCTGTATCAGGCTATCGTAAATGCCAATAATCAGCCTACAGGAGCTACTGCCCCTACCATAAAATTCAACATAGATAACACAGACATAGGCTATCAAGTTACCACCAATCACTACCGTATCACACCTCTTGCAATAAACATAGGTGCTTGGAGTTCATACATCAAAGACAACTTTCATCTTCCCCCTCTTACACGCACAGGCATTACCATTGATGGCGAAGCTAACCCGAATACAAACCTCATCACAAACGCTAATAATGCCCAACTCAAAATAGAAATTAATGGTGCAAATGTAGGCACTACAAGCAACGGAATCAATATACAAGCACCCAACTGTACTCTTTTAGACTTAAATATCAATAGCTTTCAAGGTATAGGCATCAATATCCTGCCCACAAGCACGGGTACTGTCGTTCAAGGCTGTTTCATAGGTACAGATATAACAGGGAGCATGGATTTGGGTAATGCAACAGATGGCATTTTCATCAATG
>JAAFJK010000676.1 GCA_013298105.1 Cytophagales bacterium | reverse complement strand
TGAGCATATTTAGCCACGCTGTAAGCGTCTGTTATCGAGCTTTTACGCGGTTAAGCAATACCAACAGACGCTTACAGCGTGGCTTCGCGTGAGTGAAATTATCATGTTATTTTATTTTCATTCCTAAGAATCTCCTCACAAATTAAATAGGGCTACCGCACCTGAAAAGGAAAATGTATCACAAACGGCTCGTTTGTGCGCCGTAGGCGAACTGGCAGGCTAAAATGTCTCGGCACACAGATGAGCCGTCTGTGATACTTTAAAAAGTCGGGTTCTTCGAAAGTTATTGCGGAGGCAAAACTGTAGAACAGGCTTCCAGCCTGTTTATGACTTGCAAACGACAGACTGGAAGCCTGTGCTACAGCCTGTTCCGTAATAACTTTTTAAGAACCAAAAGTCGTTATTTGGTGCGGTAGCCCTACAAATTAAAGGAGGTTAATTTGTAAATCTCTGATATAGTTGTATCTTTGCTTTGTTATTTATACTTCTGTTTTTTTATGCTTTATAGCGTTCTCAAATTCATCATGCGCATAGCATTGCGCGTATTTTACAAAGATTTCCAAGTTCAAAACAAGGAGCGAATCCCTGCCAAAGGACCGCTCCTGATAGTGGCAAATCACCCCAATACTTTTATGGACCCGACCATCATAGCTACCACAGTACGCCCAAAAGTGTATTTTTTGGCAATGGGTTCATTGTTTACCTCCAAGCTCGTGCGTTGGTTTTTGAAGCAACTGCACATGATACCGATTCAGCGCAAAAATGACACAAACAAAATAAAAGTAGATAATAAAGATACTTTCAAAAAATGCTATGAGTTTTTGGGCAGGCAAGGTTGTGTATTGATATTTCCAGAAGGGGTAAGCATCAAAGCCCGCCGCCTACAGCCCATCAAGTCGGGCGCGGCGCGGATAGCTTTGGGGGCAGAAGCCGAACATAACTTTCAGTTAGGGCTAAAAATCTTGGTAATAGGGCTGAATTATTCGCGCCATGAGAGCTTTCAGAGTGATGTACTCGTGAATGTAGGCAAGGTCATTGAAGTCAAAGAATTTGCTACAAAATATGCTCAAGATGCTGAAGAAGCCGTACAAGAGCTTACGGCACTTATCAAGCAAACCCTTGAAAATGAAACCATTATCACGCATACAGACGAACAAGATACGCTTGCCAAGCAGATAGAAATGGTCTATAAACCCCAGCTTTTTGCAGACATTCCTGCCGAAAGTGTACGCGAGGAAGAGGATTTTCTTATCTCTAAAGCCATAGTAGATGCTGTCCAATATTTTGAAGAAACCCAGCCCACCAGAGTCCAAACCTTTCAGCCCCAAATCAATGCCTATTTGCGGAACTTGAAACGCTTGAATTTAAATGACGAGGTTTTTTCAAAAACAAAACGCGACACCAATATTTTGAGCGAAAGTATCATCTCAGCCTTGTATTTCTTGTTGGGTTTTCCTATATTTTTGTATGGCGTACTGAATAATTATGTGGCATATATCATTCCTTCATACATAGCGGCACGTATCGTAAAATGGACAGACACAGACGAATATACCGCGCCTGTCATGATGACTTCGGGCGTACTTACGTTCGGCTTTTTTTATACTTTGCAGACATGGCTTTGCTATTATTTTATCCAAAACATTTATATTGCCCTTGCCTACCTGCTCACACTGCCCATGACAGGCTTTTTTGCCCTTGCCTACGCAGATAGGCGCAGGAATAGCCGAGATAGGTGGCGTTTGCTCACGCTTTTTTACAAAAGAGCAAATGTAGTAGCCCAAGTAGTATCACAAAGGAAAGAACTTATCAAAACGCTCGAAACCGCCAAACAAGAATATTGGGCTTACTTGGAAACGTTGCCAAAGCAATAAAGTTTTGATTAGAAATTAAAAACTTGCCTGCCCCACGTATATATTCCAAAAGATTTGCTAATTTTGTAGCGATATAATAATCTTCTAACAAATGTCTTGCACATGAAGTTAAAGGATAAAATACTTCCAAATATACACTATGAAAAAACTCATCGAAGCCCCTGAAGGGCATATAGGCGAAGGCTTTTTCGCTACTTCATTTGAGAAAGTGATAGGTCTGGCGCGTGCAAATTCGCTTTGGCCTCTCCCTTTTGCTACTTCTTGTTGTGGGATAGAGTTCATGGCTACGATGGCTTCTACTTACGATTTGGCGCGTTTTGGGGCAGAGCGTCCCAGTTTTTCGCCTCGCCAAGCAGATTTGCTGATGGTTATGGGTACGATTGCAAAAAAAATGGGACCTATCGTAAAGCAGGTATATGAGCAAATGGCTGAACCGCGCTGGGTAATCGCTGTAGGTGCGTGTGCTTCGAGTGGTGGCATTTTTGATACGTATAGTGTACTGCAAGGCATCGACCGCATAGTGCCTGTAGATGTGTATGTGCCTGGCTGTCCGCCTCGCCCCGAACAAATCATTGAAGGTCTTATGAAAATCCAAGAACTCGCCACAGGGGAGGGCTTGCGTAT
>JAAFJK010000544.1 GCA_013298105.1 Cytophagales bacterium | reverse complement strand
TATATTTTCTACACTTATCTGACTGTTTTTTATGTGTGGTTTGCCTCTTAGAAAATCAGGACTGGAGGCTATATAATTAAACTTCATGAGATGTTTTGTTTTATTATGCAAATATACAAAATTTGTTCTCTAACATTTAAAAACAAGTAATTTATTTTTTACTTCTTACCCCAAACTTCTATATGCGTTTTCTCTATTTTATATATTTCCTAAGCTGTTCACTCAGTTTTGCGCAAGTGCGCGGGACAGTGAAAGGCAAAGATGCACAAGGCAATCTAAACACACTCAAGGGCGCGGGTGTGTATTGGCTGAATACACAAGTCATAGCCGTTACGGATTCGGTAGGCAAGTTTTCCTTGCCTGCCCCCGAAGGTAGGCAAGATAAAACTTACTTGATAGCCTCTTTGGTGGGCTACCAAAACGATACACTTTTAGTGAAGTCGGACACAGAATCGGTGGATTTTACGCTTCGTTCAAATGACGCTTTGCAAGAAGTAGTGCTGAAAGGCGATGGACAAAACAAAAAAACAGAACACCTCGAAACCATCGGCAAAAAAGAACTCCGCAAAGCGGCTTGTTGCAATCTCTCCGAAAGTTTTGAAACCAATGCTTCGGTAGATGTATCTACGACTGATGCCGTAAGTGGTACAAAACAAATCCGCCTACTTGGGCTTGATGGCGTATATGCCCAAATCATGGCAGAAAATATGCCCTTTGTGCGTGGACTTTCAGCGCGGACGGGGCTGTACTTCATAGCGGGTACGTGGATAAAATCCATTGACATCAATAAGGGCGCAGGCTCGGTGGTAAATGGCTATGAATCTATCACAGGACAAATCAATGTAGAACTTGCCAAACCCGAAGATAGCGAAAAACTTTTGCTCAACTTCTATGCAAATAATGGCGCAAGGCTCGAAGCCAACATGAATCTCGCTACCAAAGTATCCGAAAAATGGCATACAGGCGTACTTGCACACCACAGCAGAGGCGATATGGCTATGGACAACAACCGCGATGGGTTTATGGACAATCCTATGTTTCAGCAATTCAATCTCATCAATCGCTGGAAATACTCAGGCGACCTTATGGAGTCGCAAATAGGCTTTAAGGCACTTTATGAAAACAAGACTTCAGGACAAACCAACTTCAGGCATGGGGCAGGCAAGGTACATGACATGACGATGCCTTATGGCGCAAATTTCAAAACCACGCGGCTCGAAGGCTTTACCAAAACAGGCTTTTTCTTGGACAGCGAAGAAGATGGAGAAGTTACCAAAAGTTTGGGCATCATCTTGAATTATACCTACCAAGACCAACAATCCGTCTGGGGCGTAAATACCTACAGCGGTTCACAAAATTCAATCTTGCTGAACGCCATTTACCAAAGCGAAATCACGCATGGGCAAAACCTCAGACTGGGCGCAAGCGTGATGTCAGATGAGTTCCGCGAACTCTACCAAGAAAATCACAACGCACAGCACCTGCCCAATACGCACCCCACCAACTATTTTAGCCGAAAAAGGCGCGAAATGGCAACTGGACTTTTTACGGAATATAGCTACGAAGGCAAAAAATTCAGCCTCATAGCAGGGTTGCGGGGAGATTTTCATAATCTTTGGGGCTTTTTTCTTACGCCCCGCCTACACCTGAAGTATGACCTCGCGCCCAAGACATTTTTACGCCTTTCGGGTGGGCGCGGACAGCGCACCGCAAATCCACTGATTGAAAATGTAAGCTACCTTATCAGTTCCCGCAAACTTTACTTGCCTACCGCACCGCTACTGGAGGTAGGTTGGAATTATGGCGGCAGTTTTTCACATTTGTTTTGGATAGGCAATACAAAAGCTACCCTTACTGCAGATTTTTATAGGACAGATTTTCAGAAACAGGCTATAGTAGATGTATTCACAAGTCCCCAAGCCCTGTTGATATATCAGTTGGCAGGCAAGTCATTTGCCAATAGCCTGCAAATAGGTATAGATTATGAGATTCACGAAAAACTAACCATGCGCCTTGCCTACAAATACTATGATGTGCGTGCCGACTTTGCGGGGCTTGGGCTTAGAGGGCTACCCTTTGTTCCCCAAAACCGCCTTTTGATGAATTGGGGATATACTACGCCTGACGAAAAGTGGGAATTTGACCTCACTACAGAGTATTTTGGCAGGCAAGTTCTTCCTTCGACTACAGGCAATCCTACAGAGCATCAACGCCCAGACCGCGCTCCCGACTATGTACTTGTGAATGCACAAATCACACGCAAACTTGGCAAAAAGTGGGAAGTTTATCTTGGAGGCGAAAATATCGGCAATTACAGACAGCAAAATCCTATCCTTGACGTAAATAATCCCTACGGCAATTTCTTTGATGCAGGACAAGTTTACGCGCCTGTGTTTGGGGCTATGGTCTATGCGGGTGTGCGCTTTACGGTGGAGTAAAACGGTTCTTCAAAAGTTATGGCGGAATATTCTGTAGAACAGGCTTCCAGCCTGTTTATCATTTGAAACAACAGGCTTCCAGCCTGTTTATTATTTGAAACAACAGGCTGGAAGCCTGTTCTACAGTTTTGCCTCCGCAATAACTTTCGAAGAACCAGTAAAACTTAATATGTTTCGGCATCTTTCATAAAACCTAAAAAGTAGTATATTTGCAAACTAATTTGATAGGTAACTTGATAACCAATCAGCAGGCGAGTGAAATTTAAGACACTGTGTGGGCATAAGGTGTATGTTGGGTTTCCGAAAAATACAAATTTACACCTTTGCACACAATCAAATGAAAGATGCCCAAAAAATATCCCCAATTTCTGACCAAACAGTTCAACAACAAGGTAAACGTATTTCAGTACGGGACAAACTTGAAACTTCAAACCTCAAACCTCAAACCTCAGTTATGCCTCGCCCACGCCACACAGCCCAAACGTACATAGAGGGCGTTTTAGCCCAAGACCGCGTCATACTTAGTCAAACTATCACGCTCATAGAGAGCCATTTGGCGCAAGACGAGGCACTTGCGCAAGAGGTCTTAACGGCTTTGCTCCCACACGCAGGCAAGGCTACCAGAGTAGGCATTACGGGGGTGCCAGGGGTAGGCAAGAGTAGCTTTATTGAAACTTTTGGATTGCATATCGTAGAGGCAGGCAAGGCAGTAGCCGTACTTGCCATAGACCCCAGTAGCCAACGAAACAGAGGCAGTATCTTAGGCGATAAAACGCGCATGGAGCAACTTGCTACACACCCCCTTGCCTACATACGCCCCTCTCCCTCACAGAGTACGCTCGGCGGAGTTGCCAGACGCACGCGCGAAACCATGCTGGTATGCGAAGCGGGCGGTTTTGAGGTCATTTTAGTCGAAACAGTAGGAGTGGGGCAGTCTGAAACGCTCGTCCGAAGTATGGTAGATTTTTTCCTTCTGCTAATGCTCGCAGGGGCAGGTGATGAGCTACAAGGCATCAAACGTGGCATCATGGAAATGGCAGATGCTCTCGTAATAACCAAAGCCGATGGCGACAACAAAGTATTTGCCAAAAATGCTTCCAGAGAATACCAAAATGCACTCCATCTTTTTCCTCCTCATCAAAACGGCTGGCATACGCCTGTTTTGCTTACCTCTGCCCTTGCCTGCGAAGGCATAGCTGAAGTTTGGCAAACGATTCAAGCCTATATCACACATACCAAAAACAATTTGTTTTTTGATAAACAACGGAGCGAACAGCAACTTGCGTGGTTACAAGAATCCATACAATACACGCTCGAAAAAGCCTTTTATCAAAATCCAGACATACAAACGCACTTGCCTGCCCTCCGAGAAGCAGTCGCAGAACAGACGCTCTTGCCTACCCAAGCCGTCAAAAAATTATTTCTTATGTGGGAAAAAAACTTAGGAACGAGTGGAAAATAACTTGAGAATATTTAGCCACGCTGTAAGC
>JAAFJK010000626.1 GCA_013298105.1 Cytophagales bacterium | reverse complement strand
TTTCTTGAAAAAAGCGCAACATAGCTATCCTATTGAGCAAAAAAGGCGTTTCTTAAATCCGAACTTGCTCAAAAAATGCTTATTCACAAAAAATGTCAGACAACCGAAAAAACTAACAAAGAAAACGCCTAATAAAAAACCGCCACATGAGGCAAAGTTTGCTTCAAGCGTGCGCGTTCGCCCTCAGATATTTTATTGTGGCTAAGGTTCAGTTCTTTGAGTTTATTTAGTTGTTGGACATCTTCTGTGATGTTTTCAAACTTATTGCGAGCCAAGTCAAGACTTTCTAGATTTTTCATGTGGGAGAGCGATACACACACATACGTAAGTTGATTGTTGCGCAGATTTAGTTGTGAGAGGGAGGCAAGTTTGCAAACCTCCGAACCTATTTCGCGCAAAGCATTGTGAGATAAGTCCAGTTTTTGAATTTTAGTCAGGCTCGGCAACATCACAAAAAAGCGCGGAAAATTCATTTTTGGTACACCACTTAGTTCCAAAACTTCCAAATTTTGCAGTGCTTTGAAGTTATCGGGCAAATCTACAATTGGATTGAAGCTCAACGAAAGTATGCGCAAATTCGTCATATTACTCAATTCATCTGGCAATGTACGCAGTTCATTTTCAGAAAGATAAAGTTCTTGCAGTCCTGAGAGCAAGGTCAGCTCACGCGGAAACAGCCGCAAATCTGCCCTGCGAATATCCAAAATCTTCAAATTACTTAGTTGCAAAAGCGAAAGCATCACACTTCGCCAATTCAAAATAGGGTTGATGCCGAGATTCAAAGCCTGTAAATTTTTTAGATGCATGACACTATTCGGCAAATCCGTCAAAAAATTGTGGGAAATATTGAGGGTTTTTAGGTTTGTGAGATTGCCGATATTTTCAGGCAATTCACGCAGTTGATTAAAATATAAATCTAACACCCGCAAACCCACCAAAGCCGTCATCTCTTTGGGCAAATGCGTCAAGTGATTGGCTTGCAAATACAGCTCTTTCAGTGTAGTGAGTTGTGCAATCTCTATAGGAAGTTGATGGAAATTATTGCCTTGCAGATACAAAATTTCAAGGTGCTTCAAACCGCCTATTTCGGCAGGCAAGTAGCGGGCATTGTTGTAGCAATACGCCATTTTCTTCAAATGTGGCAAGGCTTTTAACTTATAAAACGCACCCTGAATATCCAACGTAGGGTTATAGCTTAGACTGATTTCTTCCAAATCTGTCAGTTTAGTGATAGCTTCAGGAAGTTGCTCAAGTTCGTTGCTACTCAAGTCCAAACTTTTCAACTTCGTGAGTTTTGCTATCTTGGCAGGCAAGCTATCCAAATTTTGGTTTGAGAGGTCAAGATAGACTACTTTATCAGGTTGCTTGAGTGCTTCTGTAAGCGAAGTAAATACCTTGTCTTTGTTTTGCGCCCACGCAGGCAAGGAAAGTACATAAAAAACTAAAAAAATGAAGTTAAATTGGTGCATAGTACAGCGTTTTTACTTATATACGCAAAAAAACAAAAAAGTGAATAGATTACCATAAAAAAAATTATCTTTGCATATTATTTTAGCCCTACATGAACAAATACACCGAAGCCTTTGCCCGACTCCTTACTATTATGGACGACTTGCGTGCCAAATGCCCTTGGGACAAAAAGCAAACCATAGATTCTTTGCGCCATCTTACGCTTGAAGAAACTTATGAACTCTCTGACGCTATCCTCAAAGGCGATTTGCAAGAAGTCAAAAAAGAATTGGGCGACCTCATGCTACATTTGGTATTTTATGCCAAAATAGCCTCCGAAACCCAAACCTTTGACATCGCTGATGTCCTGCATGGCATTTGCGATAAGCTCATCACGCGCCACCCACACATATACGGAGATACTCAAGTAACAGGAGAGGAGGAAGTAAAACAAAATTGGGAGAAAATAAAACTGAAAGAAGGCAACAAATCTGTCCTTCAGGGTGTTCCCAATTCCTTACCTGCCCTGCTCAAAGCCTACCGAATGCAAGAAAAAGCGCGTGGCGTAGGGTTTGATTGGGAGAACCCCGCCCAAGTCTGGGAAAAGGTGGAAGAAGAAATGCAAGAGTTCCAAGAAGCACTCGAAATATCCACCGAAAGGGCTGAAGACGAATTTGGCGACCTTATATTTGCACTCATCAATTTTGCAAGATTCAAGGGCATCAATCCTGAAACTGCCCTTGAGCGCACCAACCAAAAATTCATCAGGCGATTCCAATACCTCGAACAGCAGGCAAGTGCTTCTCAAAAAGAACTCAGCGACATGACTTTAGCCGAAATGGACGTATTCTGGAACGAAGCAAAACAAAAAGGATTATAGCTATTTAGCCCCCTGCCCCAAAGGGGAGAAATAGCGCTATTTTTACATATTGTAGTATTTTGATAGGCAAGTTTAAACCAAAACTCATGCAAAACTCCCCTTTGGGGTTGGAGGCTAAATATTTATAAAGTTTTAATAATCAGTGTTTTAAGTTTGTACTTCGTACCTCTCACTCCAAACCTCCTGTTATGTTTGCCAAACTATACCGACTTTACCGCATTTATACAGGCAAAAGCCCTGCCGTAACCGTAACCACCAAATGCTCAAAAGTTTGGTATGGCAATAGTTATGGCGGTTTTTATGTCTGTCCTGAAGCCTTGCCTGCCCGACCGCGCGTTTACTCTATAGGGGTAGGCAAGGACATTTCTTTTGATGAAGCTATGATACGCCTACACCAAGCTGAAGTCTATGCCTTCGACCCCACGCCTGACTCTATAGCGTGGTTTGAGGGCATTCAGCCTGCGCCCAGTATCCAGTTTTATCCAGTCGGTATCAG
>JAAFJK010000152.1 GCA_013298105.1 Cytophagales bacterium | reverse complement strand
CGCTTGCTTCTATTTTAGACAAATTATCCGTATCAGTACCTAAAGAATAGCTGGTTTCAGAAATGGTGTTTCCCAAATCGTCTTGAATAGTCATAACTACTTTTTTCATAGAATAAGAAAAGAAATAAATGATAGATTTATGATGCAAAGGTGCGCATTTAATCATATATTTGCAAATATAAAAGAATATACGAAAATTTTACAGTAACACTGATGATGAGATAAATAACCAAACAGATTTTAGTGCGCTGGAGGGTGCAGGAGGCAAGGTCTGGCGCGTGGCCACTCAAGAAGATGGACAAGATATGCACCACAAATTTTGTGTAATGGATAGTCATACTGTCATGACAGGTTCGTATAACTGGAGCAGGAAAGCGCAACGAAATTTTGAGAATATCACTATCACAGACGAAGAACCTACATTTGCTTCTCAATACCTTGCGGAGTTTAAGGAAATCAAAAAACTATTTGAAAAAGAACAACGACTGGGCATAGATTATCAAGCCATTCGCCATCGCGTAGAGGTTATAAAGATGCTTTGTGAGCTACAAGATGAGGAAGATATAACGCATCAGTGTGCTAAAATACAAAAAATCTTGCCTGCCCAACTACCTGATAGATTGACTATAGTAGCAGGAATAATCCAAAATGCGAAAGAAGCCAAATACAAAGAAGTAAAAGAATTAGCTACCGAATATTTGCTTAAAACTACTGTAATCTCAACCATTGTGCAGGAAACTGCAAGGGCAAGTGGTGAGGTTTCGCAAGTTAGACGTGGGAATAGGATAAAAAATGACCAACCAGTCACTTCCCCTGAAACAGATGTTCCATTTTAATACCAATAGCATAGCCTAAAAAGCTATGCTATTTTTAACATTTTAGCTCTTTTGAATTGTGTAGTGTAAAGTGGTTTATGCACTTTATATAATCACAATTATACTTCCTAATATTCAGGATTTATACAATTTTCCACTTTTATGGTACTATAAAGATGTTTTGGGAAAACTTGCCTACACAGCAGGCAAGTTTTTTTCGTATCTTTGGACTACACAGCAGGCAAGCCTAAAATTTGATGAATATACGCTTTTACTTTCTCTAAAATAGCCACTATATCTGTGAGGTCGTCTGTTTGGGTAGAATCGTAGGCTCGGCTAACGCTGTATTCCTTACCTGCCAAGATAACAAAAAACCAAAGTCGACCTATGTTGTAACAGCCATACAAAGTTTGGTTTACATCTTCGTTCAATGACTGCGTATGTACCATAGCAATTAGCAGTTGCCCCAAAGGGTCGTTGCCTGAGTTTTTTTCGGGTTTGTATTCGTGCAAGAAAAAGAAAGGGTGTTGTGGCGTTTGTTGCCCTGTAGAAACCATCCATTCTACCTTACCTGTTGACTCTACAGTATCTGTTTGCAGGGTAAACAAGCGTTGCGTAAATACTTTGTAATGAGGCGCATTATTAAAATCAATTTCTGACAAAAGAGGCGCGATAAACATCATTTTGAGTTCGTCCTCGTTCCAAGTTTCTACATAATCTTCTAATTTGAGTTGTAGGCGTACCATCAGCGCAGTTAATGGTTTTGCATCAGGTACGTTGAGCCATTCCATCAAAACTGTGTGTCGTTTGATGCGTTTGATACCAAACACTTTTTGTATATCTTCAAAGAGCCATTCTTCAGAAGGTCGCTTTATCATATCAGGCAGGCAAGTTTCAAAGGCAAAGATACGAAAAATATGGGTAATTGCTTTTATCTCTACAAAAAAACACCTACATTTGCCTAAAGAAAAGCCCCAAACTAATGAAACCCAACTTCCCCCAAATACCCAACTTCCCCCAAATACCCCTCTCCCTTTCCACCCTTCCACCACTCCACCCTTCCGCCCAAAAAGCCCCTTTCAAAACGGCAGAAGGTATAGAAATCAAGCCCTTTTATACAGCAGAGGACTTGAAAGAGGTAGAACACCTTGCCTACATAGCAGGCAAGCCTCCGTTTTTGCGCGG
The DNA here is from genome assembly GCA_013298105.1 of Cytophagales bacterium. Lineage (GTDB taxonomy): Bacteria > Bacteroidota > Bacteroidia > Cytophagales > Microscillaceae > RDXI01. The sequence goes on along the minus strand of JAAFJK010000152.1, from coordinate 1,524 downwards.
ACCCTACGCCACAATGTACGTGCAAAAGCCTTGGACTATCCGCCAATATGCGGGTTTTTCGACTGCCGAAGAATCCAATGCGTTCTATAGGCGCAACCTCGCAGGCGGACAAAAAGGGCTTTCTGTAGCCTTCGACTTGGCTACCCACAGAGGCTATGATTCCGACAATCCGCGTGTGGTGGGGGACGTAGGCAAGGCGGGGGTAGCTATAGATTCAGTCGAGGATATGAAAATCTTGTTTGATAGTATCCCTTTGAATGAAATGTCCGTTTCGATGACTATGAATGGCGCGGTTGTGCCTATCATGGCGTTTTTTATCGTGGCAGGCGAGGAACAAGGCGTTTCGCCTGACCAACTTTCGGGAACTATCCAAAACGATATTCTCAAGGAATTTATGGTGCGCAATACCTATATTTACCCTCCGCAGGCAAGTATGCGCATCATTGGCGATATTTTCCGCTATGCTTCCGAGAAAATGCCCAAGTTCAATTCTATCAGCATTTCGGGCTACCATATGCACGAAGCGGGTGCGCCTGCCGATATTGAACTTGCCTACACGCTTGCCGATGGATTGGAATATATCCGCACAGGACTACAAGCGGGTTTGAAAATAGATGAGTTTGCGCCTCGCTTATCGTTCTTTTGGGCAATAGGTATGAACCATTTTATGGAAATTGCCAAACTGCGGGCAGGGCGTTTGCTTTGGGCAAAATTGGTAAAACAATTCAATCCTACCAATCCCATCTCGATGGCTCTTAGGACGCACTGCCAAACTTCAGGCTACAGCCTTACGGAACAAGACCCTTTCAACAACGTGGCGCGTACTTGTGTGGAGGCGATGGCAGCCGCGCTTGGGCATACACAGTCCTTGCATACCAATTCGCTTGATGAAGCTATCGCCTTGCCTACCGACTTTTCGGCTCGAATAGCCCGCAATACACAACTTTTCTTGCAAGATGAAACAGGTATTTGTTCTGTCATTGACCCTTGGGGGGGAAGTTATTATGTAGAACGTCTGACTCACGAACTTTGCCACAAGGCGTGGGCATTGATACAAGAAGTAGAAGAACTCGGTGGAATGACCAAAGCCATCGAAACGGGCTTGCCTAAAATGCGCATAGAAGAAGCCGCCGCGAAAAAGCAGGCAAGGATTGATAGCGGTAAGGAAACCGTTTTGGGTGTGAATAAACTAAAACCTGACTTCGAAAAACCGCTTGAACTGTTGGAAGTCGATAATACAGCAGTCCGCGAGTCGCAAATCAAACGCTTAAACGAAATAAAGGCTTCGCGCAATAGTGAAGCTGTACAAAAGGCATTGGACGCACTTGCCTACAGTGCGCAAACAGGCGAGGGCAATATCCTTGAGTTAGCTGTAGAATGTGCGCGGGTAAGGGCTACTTTAGGCGAGATTTCTGATGCGATGGAAAAGGCTTTTGGAAGGCACAAGGCTACTATTCGCGCTATTTCGGGAGTATATGCTTCGGAATTGGCAGGCGAGGACGATTTTCAAAAAGCCCAACAACT
>JAAFJK010000562.1 GCA_013298105.1 Cytophagales bacterium | reverse complement strand
CTCCCGCAATATTGGGACTATACACAGTCTATAGGCATTATCAAAGAATTTACCGAAAATCGTATGTTCCCACTTACTTTACAAGGACTTTCACAGGCTATGAAAATACTGAAAAAATAAAAAAAAAGTACATAAAGTATAAAGTTACAAAAAAACATAAAAAATATATTTTAATGGATTTGAAATACTTTTTTCAAAAATCAACATTTCTTTCACACAAAATCAATGTAAAACCAAATAAAAATTATGTAATATCACTAAAATATTACATTTATATACTTAAATGATGTTGATTCATCAAATTATATTTTTTAATTTTGCGGTTAAAACAAATAAAAATATAACACAATTTTATTATGAAACAAATCTTTAAACAAACAGCCTACTTACTTGTAGTCCTGCTGTATGGACTGTACGCCTGCAAAACCTTGCCTACCGAAACACGCGTCAGGCATACCCACGAAAAAGAAGATAAGATGCGTCCAGACCGTCCAGACCTTGCCCTTTTGCAAGATATAGCGCGTACCAAAGACCCTGCACTTGATAGAGTGCCTTATGAGCGTAGAATAGTCGCTTTCGAATATACACGCAAGAAAATAAGAGAAAAAGCCGCTATTGCAAACGTAAACTGGACAGAAAGAGGTCCCAATAACATTGGAGGACGCACACGCGCTTTGATGTTTGACCCCAATGATGCCGCGAATGGCTACAAAAAGGTATGGGCAGGTGGCGCGTCAGGTGGACTTTGGTTCAACAATGACATTACCAGTGCGTCTTCTTCATGGCAAAAAGTGAATGACTTTTGGTCAAATATGGCTATTTCATGCATAGCTTATGACCCTTCCAATACACAAATTTTTTATGTAGGTACAGGTGAAGGCTTTTTCAACGCTGATGCTGTACGTGGGGCAGGTATTTGGAAAACTACAGATGGTGGCACGACTTGGAATCAGCTCGCTTCTACCAATAACGCAAACTTTTATTATGTACAAAAAATAGTTGTTACCAGTGCAGGCATAGTCTTAGCCGCTACAAGAGCAGACAGTGGTACTATGGGCATAGCACGTTCGACAGATGGTGGCGCAAATTGGGTAAGTACCTCGACTGCCAACAACACAGACCTCGAAATCGCCGCCAATGGAGATGTTTATAGAGGAAACACAACAGGACAGGTATTCAAAAGCACTAATTCAGGCTCAACTTGGGCAAATGTATTGGCTGTGGCAGGCGGGAGAGTAGAATTAGCTTGCGCACCTTCTAACTCAAGCGTTGTATATGCAGTGGTAGGCGATGGACTTGCCGCAGGGAATATAGCCGCCAATGGCTTCCAAAAAACGACTGATGCAGGAGTTACTTGGGCAAATATTACTATTCCCACCTATAGAAATCAAAATTGTACAAATAGTGCCACACATTTTACACGCGGACAGTCGTGGTATGACCTTATTTTGGCAGTACACCCTACAAATCCTAATATCGTAATAGCAGGTGGGATAGATTTGCATAGAACGCTTGATGGGGGTGCTACATGGACTCCTGCCTCTTATTGGACAGGTAGCTGTTATTCGTATGTCCATGCAGACCAACACGCTATTAAATTTCACCCAACAGATTTTAATGTAGCAATTTTTGGACATGATGGTGGGGTTAGCTATTCTGCTAATGTGGGTAATAGTGGTGCCACACCTGTTTTTTCAAGTAGAAATACCAATTACAATGTTACCCAATTTTATGCTGTGGGTTCAAAAAACACTTTTAATTCAGGTTTTTTTGTAGCAGGAGCGCAAGACAATGGTTCATTGGTCATGAATGGATTTCAAGCCAAACCAGGCAGGGAAGCAACAGGTGGAGATGGTGCGTATTGTTTTGTCGACCAAGACGACCCAAATCTTGTCATTACAGCTTATACCAACAATGTAGTGTACCTTTCTACAGATGCAGGCAGTAGTTTTGCAGAAATCATCAGTGATGCTAATTCAGGCGAGTTTATCAATCCTTCAGAATATGACAGCCAAAACAATGTATTCTATAGCTATAAACAAAATTCGCCTAATCGTATGTACCGAGTAAGAAACGTAGGTACTACAAATGATGTAGATGCCAATGTGAGTGTAGCTTATACAGGTACGTATGTTTCTGCCATAAAAATGTCCCCCAATACTGCCAATACTTTGTTTTTTGGCACAGATGATGGCACTGTTTATAGAGTGGCGGGAGCAAATGCAGGCAACTGGGTGGCTACTCAAATAGGTGGAGGCGCGCTTGCCGCAGGTACAGTATCTTCTATAGATGTGGGCGCAACTGACGGCAGAGTATTGGTAACCATCTCAAACTATGGTGTAAACTCTGTTTTTGAAACTACCAATGCGGCAGCTAATGGCGCAGCCGTTTGGACAAACAAAGACAATGCAACCTTACCTGATATGCCCATTCGCTGGGGCTTGTACAATCGAGATAATTTTAATCAAGTTTTATTGGCTACTGAAGCAGGTATTTATTCAACAGATGACCTAAACGCGGCTAATCCTACTTGGGGACCTTCTTCTACAGGTTTGGCAAATGTACGCTGTGATATGCTAAAATATCGCGCGGCTGATAAAGTCGTAGTGGTAGGCACGCATGGACGTGGCATCTATACCACAGATGTTTTTGTTACCAATCCGTATGCTGATTTTGAAACAGACAAAATAGGTGCTTGTGTGGGGAGTGCTACCATCAATTTTACAGATGGTAGTTTGCGGGCTACCTCGTGGGCGTGGGATATGGACGATAACGGAACTGTAGATTACACTACCCAAAACCCCACACATACTTATACCACAGCAGGTATTTATACAGCTCGCCTAACTATAAATGGAGGCGCATCAACCAAAACCCAAGACATTGTAGTCGCCACTGCACCCACTACACCCAGTTGCACACCAAATTTCTCTCTCAATGCAGGCAATGCCAATGATAGAGGTATCAAAAGGGTACAGATTGGAAGTATCGACAACACTACCTCTCATAATGACACTGGCGGAACAGGTTATTTTGATTATACTTGCTCACAAATGACCACCCTGACCGCAGGCATAAGCACTGACATAACTGTTACTTTGGGTACTTTAAATGCCGAAGGGTTCACTGTTTTTATTGACTACAACAATGATGGTACTTTCCAAAATTCAGAGAGATTAGTAAGTAGTGCTGTGAATACAACGGCTGTAAAAACAATTAGTTTTACCCCGCCCACAACAGGCATAACCTTAAATACAGGCTTGAGAATGAGGGTGTTTTCGGACAATGTTGCTCCTGCCACGCATGGGGCTTGCACACCAAGCAATCCGAGATGCCAAGCCGAAGATTATACGGTAGTAGTGCGCTTGCCTACTTTCATCTGGGCAGGTACAACAAGCAGTGCTTGGACAACTGCCACCAACTGGAGTGGAGGTGTAGTGCCTACTGCATCAGATGATGTATCTATACCTTCAGCAGTGCCTAATTATCCTTTGGTTACATCTACAGTAGCTTGTACCAAATTAACCATTCAAAGCGGGGCGACTTTGAACATAGGTGATAATGGTGTTATCAACAAATCAGGCTCATTTACCAACAATGGCACAGTACGTTTGGCTGGTACTACTTCGCAAAGTGTTCCTTCTTTTATGACTACCTTCAATAACCTTACTATTGATAATGCTGGAGGGGCGTATCTCGTACAAAATATCAAACTTTCAGGTACACTCACTATCCAAAGTGGTACTTTAAACTTGAGTAATTATAATATAGATTTGGGTACAGCAGGTACACTTTCTGAAAACAGAGCCGCCAACGCATACATATTGGACAATACAAGCGGACTTAATGAAACTAACAAAGGTGGTATGATTCGTGCCACAAGTCGTACTACCAATGGCACGCTTACCCAAATAGCAGGCATGGGCATTCATTTGAGTAATGCAGGTACTGTCAGCATAGACCGCTATCATTACAGAGGCTCAGGATTCGCAATAGGAGGGACAATTCGCAAAGTGTATGAAGTTACAGGTACACCCACCAACGCAACCATGCGCATAGAATACACAGCGGGCGAGCGCGGAGGTATGGCACAAAACACAACTAACGTAAAACTGTTCAGATACAATGGTACTACATGGATAAATCAAGGCGGTAATTGGACTTCTGGTACACCTGCCTACGCTGAAGCTACCAACATCAATGCCTTTTCGCCTTGGACTGTAGGCAATTCATCTGACCCATTGCCCATCACTTTGCTTAGTTTCGTAGGCAAGAGGCAAACATCTGAAGAAGTCAAATTGACTTGGAAAACCCTTAACGAGGACAATAACAAAGGATTCGAGATAGAAAGAAGCATAGATGCTACCAATTTTCAGCGCATTGGTTTTGTAGAGGGGGCAGGCAAGGTTTCTACTATCAAAGAATACAACTATCTGGACAAATTCAGTGAAGGCGCGTACTACCGATTCAAGCAAATAGACTTAAGTGGTACGTTCTCTTACAGTCCGATGGTTTTCGTAGAAGGCGCAGAACCTGAAGAATGGAAAATATATCCTAACCCCACACAAGGCGAGGTAAAAGTTACTATTCCGCGCAAAGCACTTGGACAAGGAAAGGTGACTTTACGTATTTTGACTTTGAATGGACAAGCCCTTGCCTCCCTCGAAGCCACACCAGAAACTATAGCAGAAGTCCTTACACAAGCACTGAAAAGACTTCAAGCAGGAAGCTATCTCATAGAAGGTAAAAGTAAAGAGGAGCGTTGGCAACAAAAAATCATCAAGCAATAGTATTTTTATTCCTAACATTCACACCAAAAAGTTGTAGAAACAATCAAGTGATTCGTGAGTTACACGAATCACTTGATTATTTCAGTCGTAGGGTATTTTTTTAACAATTAAAAAATCGCGGACTATACCGAATTAAGTCCACGATTATCCTAAAATAAAGCACATTATGCCCTAAGTGCGTGCTTGATGTATTCCTCCACTGTGAGGTTATCGCCATGCTTCTTGCCTACCGCTTCTATATTTTTTTCGGCTAAGGGTTTGGCTATACCCAGTGCTATCAAGGCTTGCAATGCCTCTACTTTCGCTACAGAAGCTGTGTGGGCAGGCAAGGCACTTCCCAAGTCGGCATTTTCTTTCTTTACTTTGTCTTTGAGTTCAAGGATAAGGCGTTGGGCAGTTTTGATGCCTATGCCTTTGATGCCTTGAATCGTGCGTTGGTCTTCTTTGACTATAGCAGTTTGAAGTTCTTGCACACTGAGAGAAGACAGCATAATCATAGCAGTATTCGCGCCTACACCCGAAACGCTCGTGAGGTCGAGAAAAAGTTTTTTTTCTGCCAAATCTCTGAATCCATACAAAGTATGCGCATCTTCTCGGACTTGCAAATGCGTGAATAGTTTTACCTTCTTGCCTGCCTCAAGCGCGGAAAAGGTAGGCAAGGAAATGCGTAAATAATATCCTACACCTTGCACGTCAAGCACCGCAAAAGTAGCTTCTTTTTGTACCAAAAGACCTTCTATATATGCAAACATATAATTTTTTTGTGCAAATATAGGCAATTATTTGGGCTTAAAAGTTTGTTTTGAACTTTTTAACTTCACTTTAATAAAACGCCTGTTTTTGCCTGTATCTGCATTTTTTACTACCCAGACATGACCTATGTAGGTCGCTTGCTCTACTTTTTTTTGAGGGGCAAGTGTGGTATAGAGTATCAATTTGCCTGTGAAATCTGCCCAATATATCTCAAGCGTTCGGCTGTCTTCATTCACAAACAATACAGTAGCCGATTCACTACTTTTCTCAGAGATTAGCTCAAATTTATCCCCAACAGGCTTTGGTTTTTCTTTGGGCTTTTCAATCGGTGGTATAGGCGTATTATCAGCTTCTTCTCCAAACCATACGACCGCATAGCCTCCATAGATGCCTATCCCAACTGCGTTCCAAGGTCTTTTTGCCCAAACACCTTTGTTAATCATCACACTGTTGTGTCCACTGCTACTTTTCCAACCCGCTATAGCATCTGAGGCAGTAGCACCAGCACTCCCCCCGTATGCAATTTCATAGCCATTGCCAGCGTAATTAGTCATCTCGCGGGGTTTGTCCCACATACATTGGGCTTGTTTGTGGTCGCTTGTATAACAGCAGGGAGTCCACTTGCCTACCCCAGACCAGCTGTGCATATTACAATTTTCGCCATGTGGTTGATTGTCTTGCAAATCACGGACGTGGGCTTGTGCTACTTTGGTAAGTGCAGGCGAGATAGGTATGGCAGGCAAGTTATAAGTTGCGCGATACTCAGTCAATAAATCATACAACTTTTGTTCTTCTTGACTCAGTTGTGCTTGAGCATGGATAGCAAAGCCATACAAGGCAACAAGAAGTGAATAAAAATGAAGGCGTATTTTTTTCATATTTTTGGAGTTTTATGGTAAAAATTTGTCTATTTTGTTGAGCAAAAAAAAGTATCATATTTTGTTGATTCATACTTTGATAGCGACTTTACTAATTTGTATTCAAAAAAAGTAGTCATTCTGTAAGAATCCCTTGTCGGTATTTTGCGCGATGCTAAAGGAACAGGAGATGCTTACAGCATGGTTACTCAATTTACAAATTAACAATGTCAGTATCAAACTTAGGAACGAGTAAAAAATAAAGTGATAAAGATTTTGTGCGATATTTTGGGCTTAGACGAGGCGCAATAGAAGCGCGCAAACAATGAGATAGTGTTTTGTAATGATTATTGCAACAAAGTATAAGCGCAAAAGATGAACAAAATTAGCAAGTTATTTTGGTTCTCTGACAATTTTTGTGGTAGTTTTTTTTGCTCAATAGGATAGGGTTTTAAACCCTATCCTATTGAGCAAAAAAGGCGTTTCTTAAATCTGAATTTGCTCAAAAAATGTTTTTCCACAAAAATTGTCAGACAACCGTTATTTTTTACTCGTTCCTTATTTAGCAAATATACAACTCTTTTCATATTTTTTCTTGTTTGTCTAATATTTTTCCTTCAAATTTGCTTATTCATTTCCTCCATCCTCACTCATGCTCACTCCCGAAATCCAAGCCAAAGTACAAGCGTGGACACGCGCCCCTTACGACCAAAATACGCAAGCCGAAATACAGAAAATGCTGGCTGAAGAACGCTACAGCGACCTGACAGATGCCTTTTACCAAGACCTTGAGTTTGGCACAGGCGGATTGCGTGGCATCATGGGCGTAGGCTCGAACCGCATGAACCGCTACACAGTAGGCGCGGCAACACAAGGTTTTGCTATTTACCTAAAAAAAGCCTTCCCCAACGAAACACCCAAAGTCGTAATCGCCCACGACTGCCGTAACAATAGCCCCGAATTTGCCCGCCTCACAGCAGACGTTTTCTCGGCACATGGCATACAAGTTTATTTGTTTCCTGCCTTGCGCCCTACTCCCCTACTCTCTTTCGCTATTCGTTATTTGAAATGCCATGCAGGAGTTGTCCTTACTGCCTCCCACAATCCAAAAGAATACAATGGCTATAAGGCATATTGGAATGACGGTAGCCAACTCGTAAAGCCTCACGACAAAAACGTGATTGCAGAAGTGCAGAAAATCAAAGCTGAAGACTTTAATTTTGAACCCAATAACGAACTTATCGAAATATTGGACGAAAGAGTTGAGCTTGCCTACCTTGCCGAAGCGAAAAAACTAAGCCTCTCGCCTGAAGCCATCAAAAAGGCAAATATCAAAGTTGCTTATACGTCTATTCATGGCACAGGCATTACGCTTGTTCCCAAGATTTTAGCAGAATATGGTTTTGAGCAAGTTTTCATTACTGAAAAACAAGCCACGCCTGACGGCAACTTTCCTACTGTAGTCTATCCCAATCCTGAAGAAGCGGAAGCACTTACGCTTGGTTTGGCACTTGCCAAAGAAGTAGAGGCAGACGTACTACTCGCTACAGACCCTGACGCAGACCGCGTAGGTATCGCGCTCAAAAACCACAAAGGCGAGTGGCAACTCCTCAATGGCAATCAAACAGGCGTTTTCTTGCTTTGCTACCTGATGGCAGGCAAGGATTGGGGAAATAAAGCCTACATTGCAAAAACCATTGTTACGACTGAACTCATAGACCGCATAGCGGAAAAGAACCACATCACTTGCTACAATACGCTTACAGGGTTCAAATACATAGCGGAAATCATGCGCGAGCAGGAAGGCAAGTCGACCTACATTGGCGGTTGTGAGGAAAGTTATGGCTACTTGATAGGCAGTGAGGTACGCGATAAAGATGCAGTTTCGGCGTGTGCTTTGATAGCTGAAGCGGTCGCTTATGCCAAATCGGTAGGCAAGACTGCCTTCGAGTACCTGCTTGATATTTATGCAGAATATGGTTTGTATCACGAAAATTTAGTTTCTATCACCAAAAAGGGCAAAACAGGCGCGGAAGAAATCCAAGCTATGATGAAGCGTTTTCGTGAAAATCCGCCTCAACAACTCGCAGGAAGTGCGGTAGTAGAAATACGCGACTACCAAACAGGCAAGATTCATGACCTTGCTACAGGCGAGGTAAAAGAAACAGGCTTAGAGGCTTCGAATGTACTGCAATTCATCACTGCGAGTGGCGCGAAAATCTCAGCGCGACCTTCGGGAACTGAACCCAAAATAAAATTTTATTTCAGCCTACACGCGCCCTTCGAAGGCATGGAAAAATATGAGGCTACGATTGCCACCTTAGAAGCACAAATCAAGGAAATCGTGAAGGATTTGGGGGTTTAAGCTCCCAGCCCCAAAGGGGAGTTTTTGCCTTGCCTGCCTGAGAGGGTAGGTAAGGTTTTTATTTTTCAAAAACAACAAAAATTAGACATGAAAGCCGTATTTATTCTTTTTAATTTATTCACTGCCTCATTCCTTATTTTCTGTTTTTTTATCGCGTATGCTACAGCAGGTGGGAAAAATCCAAATGAGGCGGAAACAAGGCTTACGTTTTATTTATTTTGGAGAATGAATGGGGAGCATTTGGTAAGGGGCAAAAAATAAGTGGAATGAATTAAGGTGTGAAAGAGTATGAAAATTGGGGTAGATTTAGGGCAGGTTTGAAACAGTTTTTATCCAATAACTTGGGGTTAGATTCTAATCCCTTTTTATATTCTTTTCGGTTAATTCGTACATCGAGAGCTAAACCTGTGGTGGTGGTAGTTTATGCCGTTGTTGGTGTTAGAAAAGTGCAGAAAACCTTTTTATTTTCAAAAATATTTTGCTACTGCACTTTTCGACACCAACAACAGACTGCTTATGCGCAGGGTTGTTGGTGTCGAAAAATTGGGTAGAGAAGTGTAGCTATAGAACAAAATTACGCCCAATTTTTCTAAACACCAACAACGGCAGAAGGAGTAAAAAATAACTTGAGAATATTTAGCCACGCTGTAAGCGTCTGTTATCGAGTTTTTACGCGGTTAGGCAATACCAACAGACGCTTGCAGCATGGCTTCGCGTGAGTGAAATTATCATGTTATTTTATTTTCATTCCTTACAGCACAACATCTGATAAGAATTATATTTTTTACCCTAAAACCACCTCAAAAGCCTCATTTTTCAAATCCACCTCCAAATAGGGCAAATCTACAATCGTTTTGCTCAAGTCTTGCACTTTGTCCCAAGGGTCGAAGTTAGAAATAGGCTCTACAAATCTGTAGTTTTCTGTTTTCGTTTTCTTGCCTTTTTTCTCAAAACCATGTAGATAGATTTTCAAAGACGTGAATTTAGAAATATAGCTTCCTTCGACTTCCGAAATTTTCAGTTTTTTCTTGCCTGACTTGCCTACCTTGAACGTGAAAACGCGCTTGTAAAAACTGCCTTGCTCAAATGCGTAAGTCGCGCCATCATCTTCATAATACACAAAATCTTGAGCTGTTTCGCCATTGTAAACGTGCAATTCCAATACGCCATCACACTTTTCTTTGGTGTTCGCTATGGCGTGTTGGGTAGGCAAGATTGCCCCTGAGCGTACAAAAACAGGCAATTTATCGCTGGGTGTTTCCAAAATCAATTCTTGCCTGCCTGCATAAACTTTGTCATTGTAAAAGTCGTACCAAGTGCCTTCAGGTAGGTAAGCCTTGTGCAAAACCGTTCCACCTCCCGCTACAGGAATGACCAATAGGAATTTTCCAAATTCGTATTCTGTAGTGTATTTTCCATCATAAATGTTGGAATCAAACGGATAATTGAACGCCAAACTGCGCTGTATAGGCAAGCCCGTTTGCGTGGCTTCATAGAAAGTAGCGTATAGGTAAGGCAGGAGTCTATAGCGCAATTTGATGAAATTGCGGGCTATTTCTTCAGTTTCTTCCCCATAAGACCAAGGCTCGCTGTCCTTGCTGTTTATCATCGTATGCCCACGAAAGAAAGGCGCGAATGCGCCTATCGCAATCCAACGTTTGAATAAATCGGCAGAAGCCTCACCTACAAAACCGCCTACATCATAGCCACAAAAAGCCAACCCTGCCAAGCCCATATTATTCAAAAGGCGAATATCGCCCATCATATTATTGGCATCTGAACAGTTGTCGCCTGTCCAAACCGCCGCGTAACGTTGCACACCCGAATAACCTGCCCGCGTGAGGACAAAAGGACGTTTGCCTTGCATACGCGCCTTTGTGCCTTCGAAAGTAGCACGCGCCATTTGCATACCATACGCATTATGCGCTTTTTTGTGCGTAGCTTCCTCGCCTTCGTAGTCAAACAAAGTGATGTCAGGAAAATGTTTGCCCCAAACCGCAGGTTCGTTCATGTCGTTCCAAAAGCCTTCCACACCTTGAGCTATGACTTCTTCGAACTGTTCACCCCACCATTCCCGCGCCTTGCCTGCCGTAAAGTCAGGGAAATGACAACGTCCAGGCCAAACCTCGCCTATATACGGCACGCCATCAGGATATTTCACAAAAATATCTGCCTTCAAGCCACTTTCGTAAGCGTGATAACCTTCTTCTACCTTTATCCCTGGGTCAAAAATCAATACTACCTCGAAACCCAAATCTTTGAGCTTGCCTATCAATTCAGCAGGGTTCGAGAAATGCTTGTTATCCCACGTGAAAACCTTGTATTTTTCCATGTAGTGAATGTCAAAATACAGCACATCAGCAGGAATATCTTTTTCGCGGAATGTTTCGGCAAGGCGCAAAAATTCTTTATCAGGATAATAGCTATAGCGACATTGTTGATAGCCCAAACTCCAAAGCGGAGGCATTTGTATCTTGCCTGTGAGCCACGTATAGGCTTCGATGATGGCAGGCAAGGTATCATTATGAATAAAATAATAGCGCATTTCGCCATCTTGCGCTTGGAAGTAGCTGAAGCGGTCTGTACTTGCGCCAAAATTGAAGTTTGAGCGGTGTGTATTGTCAAAGAAAATGCCGTACATTTTCTCGCGTTCAGACAAGATTCCTACATAAAACGGATACGAACCATAGAGCGGGTCTGTATCATTGCCGTAGGCAAAAGCGTCTGAGTTCCAATTTGTGTAGGTATTGCCTCGCCTATCGAGTCCGCCTGTTTTTTCGCCTAAGCCAATAAAACGCTCTTGGGGCTGTAGGGCTTTGTAGTTGGTAACTTCCGTTCCCTGCCACGTGATTCCAAAACTTGGGTGGTCTTCGTTGAGCAAAAATTGAAGGTCATAGCCCTGCTCGTCATCATGGTACGCATAAAAGGTAAGGCGCAACGGATTTTTATTGATGTTAAGAATGATTTTATTGGTTGCCAGACGGTAGTAGTCGTCATATTCCTCAAACGAAAAACGGTCTTCAGTTCGACTTGCCTGCACACCGTAGGAGTGTGTTTCGAAGCCTTCATCATCATAGAGCATAGCCCGCACTTCTATAACGTCTTGCCTGAAAACTGTTAGTCGCAAACTGCCTTCAGCAGTGCTGAAAAGTATGGTATTGGTACTAAAATTCCAATCGGTGGCTATGATGTTGCCGAGAGTGAGGAGTTTCATGGGGGAGGGGAGAAATTTAAGATATTGAAATCCTTGCCTACGTGGGTAGGCAAGGATATTTTAGGCTCTTCGAAAGTTATTGCAGAGGCAAAATGATGAACAGGCTGGAAGCCTGTTCTACAGAATATTCCGTAATATTTTTTTTAGCACTATATTTTATTTATCACTTTCTATCAGTTGAAAGTGCTTTTCAAGTGGTTCAGGTAAACTAATAAAAATCATTTACGACAGTTATTCTACTTGCCAAGTCAAAGTTTATCGTTGTTTTGTTATTTTTAGCAATATGTAAGGTCAATGTATTCTTCTGAACACTGATGAGTGTACCCTCTGTGATTATGGGAGGGTAATTTCTTTCAGGGTCAGGATTGTCCTCAATTCGGAGGTTTTTCCCAATATATTGCCTGCATTGACGTACAAGTGTGAGTGGTCTGTCCAAAGTAGGCACAGACACATCGAGTGTGTAGTTTGGTACTAAACCCGACTCGTCTATGAGTTTTTTTAGCCCAAGTGTTATTTCTGCACACTTGTCTTTGCTTACACCATTGTCGCCATCAATTAAGATGTCTATTTTGCCTTGATTTTTAGTAATTACACAAGTGATTTCTACCACAAAATGGTCTGCACCTAAAAGTTGAGTCGTCCATTTTTTTATAGCTTTCGATATGTTCATATACGCAAATATAGATTTTTCAGGGGAATTTATTGATTTTTCCTTTCTTCTACTTGGGCTTCAAATTCGGCATACCATGCTTCGCCATAACGCCTTATGAGGGCATCTTTCAGGAACTTATAGATAGGTATTTTGAGGGCATTTCCAAGCGTACAAGCGGCATCACAAACGTCCCATTGATGATAGTTCAAGGCTTCTTCTTGCTGTAGTTTTGTGATGCGGATAGGATACAAATGACAAGAAATAGGCTTCGGAAAATCTATCTTGCCTGCCCTGTATGCCTGCTCTATGCCACATTTTAAGATGCCATGTGCATCATAAAGCGCGTAGGCGCACTCTCTATCGGCAAGAGTGGGTGTGGAAAAATCGCCCTCCTCATCACGTATGAACGCGCCTTGCTTTTCGATGGCTTTGATGCCTTCTGGAGAAAGAAAGGGTTTGATTTTAGGCAAAAGTCTTTCTAAAATTTCGCGTTCTTCTGGCTCAAGGGGTGCGCCAAAATCGCCTTCTACACAACACGCGCCTTTGCACTGGGAAAGGTCGCAAACAAATTTTTCATCAACTACATCATCACTGATATATACATTCTGAACAACATACATGGGTTTTGCTATATATTTTTTGTGCAAATATAGCTTTTTCAACAAAAAAAGCTATATTTACAAGCTATAAAAATAACTTTTGCAAAATAGCTTTGCAAAAAAGAACAAATCGTCAATACATGGACATACCCAATATCAACGCCTATTCTTTCCTGCTCGACCGTACTTCGAAGCGTGTAAAACAATATGCCCAAAAACAATTCAAGGCTCAACATTTTGGCATCACTGTAGACCAGTGGGCTGTTTTAAAAAAACTCAATGAAGTTCAACAATGTAGCCAAAGCGACTTGGGAGAGCTTACTGCCAAAGATGCGCCCACGCTTACGCGCATCATTGATTTGCTGGTAGGCAAGGAACTTGTAACACGTAAAATAGACCAAGACGACCGCCGTAAATTTTCTGTGTCCCTTACGCATAAAGGCGCGGAGAAAGTCATTGAACTTACCCCACGCATAGACCTTATACG
>JAAFJK010000670.1 GCA_013298105.1 Cytophagales bacterium | reverse complement strand
ACTCCTGTATCGTTTGCCTCCTAAAAAGAAAAGTGTCCTAAGACTAACCACTACCTGCACCCCATTATTTTTCACAAAAAGTTATTTTTTATAGCTTTTAAATATAGCTTTTTCGGGGAAAAAAGCTATTTTTGCGTAAAAAAATAGCGCGATATGGATTTGATAGATTATATAGACAATCAAAAATTTTTCAATCAACAGTTTTTAGGAATTGCCTTGCCTACTTCTTTCAAAGAAGCAGAGGCAAGACCTGTTTTTGAACAAATTAAGCAACTCTATGCAGGCAAAAACTTAGCACTGCTGGCTGAAGCACAACTTGAAGAAGAAATAATAAAGCACGTTTTGCACGCTTTGGGCTATGAATACGCCTATCAGGTAGGCAAGGTTGTTTTTGGTAAAACGCTCAGACCTGACTTTGCACTTTTTGAAGATATAGCCACCAAAGATGCACACTATAGCTCTAATAAATCAAGCAACGAAAATATTTTGGCTCTTTGCGAATGTAAGGGCTATGAAGTCGTATTGGACAATGGTAAAACAGATACCCAAAATCCACATTTTCAGCTTATCCAATATTTGAGCTATCTCAAGATTGATTATGGCTTTTTGACTAATGGGCGATATTGGCGTTTATATGATTTGAAAGAAACCAATGCAGAGAAGGTGTATTTTCAAGTAAATCTCGAAAAAGTAGTTTTAGAAGATAATTTTGAGGCTTTTCAATATTTTTACTATACTTTTAGGAAAGATGCCTTGCTTGAGCTTATCAAACCTACCCAAACAGTTGATGTAGATTTTTCAAAATTGAATATCTTACAACAAAATGCTTTTTATATCAATCAAAATGTAGGCGATTTGAAAGAATTTATCTATGGTACAGATTCAGTAGTTGAGCAATTGGGGCAAATCTTATTCCAGCGATATGGAGATGCACATAGCCTAAAAGAGATTTACAACGACTCTGTATTTTTTGCGTTTAGGTTGCTTTTCATAGCCTACATGGAAGATAGGTTTGCAAAAGATTTGATGCAAAAGCACTTTTATTACAAACGCTATGCACTCAAAACGCTTTTACGAAAATTGGAGGAAAATTCTGAGTACATTCCCGAAGGATATGATGGTTGGTTGGATTTATGTTCTCTTTTTACTTATTTGGACAAAGGGAAGCTCGAAGTTAAAATCCCCCTTTTTAATGGTGGTCTTTTTGCGTCTGATAGAAGCCCTCTGCTCGAAAAACCTTGCCTGCTCGATAACCAAACACTTCAAAAAATCTTAGGCGTTTTGCTTTATCACAATTCAATTCCTAACCCATCTTTTGGGGGTGTTTGGCGTGACTTTAGTTCGCTCTCTACTTACCATATAGGCAATATTTATGAAGGATTACTCGAATTTGAGTTCAAAAAAGAATATGAAACACGCTATTATGTGAAATATGAACAAAATAGACAAACACAAGACGTATATTTGGATTTGGGGGCTTACCAAGAGTTAAAAAAAGATAAGAAAATAAAATTTTTAGCTGAAAAAGAGTACAAAAAAAATGACGTTTATTTAGTCAATCAATCTAATACGCGCAAAGCTACAGCTTCTTTCTACACACCTGAAAGTGTTACAGATTTTATGATTCAGGAAAGTATTGAGAGCGCGTTGGCAGGCAAGGAAAGTATATTGGATTTACGTATCATGGACAATGCTTGTGGAAGTGGGCATTTTTTACTTGCCTGCCTCAAAGCACTGATAAGATGCGGGCTTGAACGCATTTTGGAGGGAAAAGATGAGAAATTGGCTATGTTGATACGCCTCGAAACGGATGCTATTCAGGAAAGTCTGAAGACTTACTTGCCTGCCACAGAGGTAGATGAGTTTGCGGTTTTGAAGCGCATTTTGTTAAAAAGAATCCTTTTTGGCGTAGATTTGAATAGTTTTGCTATAGAGATTACGCGCCTCTCGCTTTGGCTCGATACTTTTATTATTGGCACACCTTTGAGCTTTATAGAACATCACATCAAACAAGGAAACGCGCTCATAGGGGCAACCAAAAAAGAACTGCTCGACAGTGTGAAAGAAAATGACCTTTTTCAGAGTGAACTCAAAAACAATATACAAGAAATCGTAGGCAAGTTAAAAGTATTGAGTGATTTGAAAGATACTACTGAAGCAGAAGTAGAGAAATCAAAGCAAATCTATAGGCAAGTCGAGCCATACATCAAGCAAATGAACTTGGCACTCAATTTCTTTACTTACGCCAAGTTATTAGGCATCAGTGTAACCAACAAATACCCGTTTCAGGGATTAGATGACAACAAAAAAATAAAAGAAAAATATACAGAAGCTACTCAACTTATTGGTTCAACACGATTCCAATATGAAATCATGGAACGCCAAAACAAAATTTTGGTAGCCGAGATAGAAGAAGTTGCGGAAAAATACCAATTTTTCAATTATGAAATAGAGTTTGCGGAAGTGTTCCAAAACGGGCATAGCGGGTTTGACCTCATCATAGGCAATCCACCTTGGGACAAGACTAAATTTGAT
>JAAFJK010000314.1 GCA_013298105.1 Cytophagales bacterium | reverse complement strand
TTTGTGTGGGCAGGCAAGGCGTGTGATAGTGGAAATGTGTGTATATATGTAGTCTGTTCGCCTTTGGCGTAGCGGTTGCAAACCGCAATGCCTTTGCGTTTAAGTCTGAAGACTTAAACGAACGGGGCAGGGCGGTTTCGAGTAGCGCAATCAATTCGTCATACTCTTCTTTCATGGTTAGCATTTTTATTAGGGGGTTTAGTTTTTTTTGAAATATTTTGCTGTTGCCTGTGTCCCACAGTCGATGGGCTGTTCTGCGGAAGCTATTTTATTCAGTTGCTTTAAGGCTTGAAGCATCTACAGCCCCCTCCACAAGCATCTTTTTGGGTATTTATATTTTCAGTTTTTTTTTAATGTAAAACGTCTTTTGCCTTGCCTACTGTATGCGGGTAGGTAAGTTTCTTACAAACCACTATGTTAGTTGAAGTTTTTAACTTCAACTAAGTGGTATTGCGGTTTGTAACCGCTACGCCAAAGGCGAACAGTTGTCCTACTACAGTCCATGTGCTTACCTACCTTTGTGTGGGCAGGCAAGGCGTGTGATAGTGGAAATGTGTGTATATATGTAGTCTGTTCGCCTTTGGCGTAGCGGTTGCAAACCGCAATGCCTTTGCGTTTAAGTCTGAAGACTTAAACGAACGGGGGACATGGTGTGGACATAAGGTGTATGTTGGGTTTCCGAAAAAATACAAATTTACACCTTTGCTCACACTTTATAAAATTAAAAGTGTAAACCGACAAATGAAAGATGCCCGAAAATTGGAGATAATTCTCCCCTTTGGGGCAGGGCGCTAAATAGTTACTCTTATTTCGTTTGCCATGTTTCGCTTTTTTCAAGAAAAAAGCTATCTTTGCATAAAATCATATCGTATATGCGCGTTTGGATAATTCTTTTCCTGCTTTTGGGCATCCGTACAGCTTCGGCACAGAACGCCCCCCGCTTCAGCAATGAGTTTTTGAATATCGGTGTTTCGGCAAGAGCTTTGGCTATGGGCAATGCACACACTGCTATAGTAGATGACGTAACAGCAGGTTTTTGGAATCCTGCGGGACTTTTGCGCATCAAAACTCGGTATGACATCTCGGCTATGCACGCTGAACAGTTTGGTGGAATCGCACAATATGATTATGCAGGCTTTGCCACCCCTGTAGATTCGAATAGCCATATTGCCATTACTGCTATCCGTTTTGGGATAGATGATATACCCGACACACGCTTCCTTTATGATGCCAATGGCAATATCAACTACGACAATGTGCGCTTTTTCAGTGCTTCAGATTACGCTTTTTTGGTCTCTTATGCAAGGCATAGCAAATGGCTTGGTGGCTTGGATTGGGGCGCAAATGCCAAAGTCATTTATAGAAATGCTGGCAATTTTGCGAATGCCTTTGGGTTTGGGCTTGACTTTGGGGCGCAGTGGCGCAGGAAAGGTTGGCAAGTAGGCGTGATGTTCAAAGACATCACCACTACTTTCAATACATGGACACACAACAACGCCCTACTCTATGATGTCTATGTCCAAACAGGCAACCGTCTTTCTAAAAACTCTACAGAGATTACGCTCCCGCGCATGATGATAGGCGTAGCCAAGGAAATCAACTTCAACGAAAAAATCGGCATCTTGGCTACCCTCGAAACCATCACGACCACAGATGGCAGGCGCAATGTACTCTTGCCTACCGACCGCCTCTCCACAGACCTCGCAGGCGGGATAGAAGCAAACTATAAAAAAACTGCCTTCCTCAGAGTAGGCATCAATAACTTCCAACAAATACAAAATATCAGTGGTGTAGGCACTTTTTGGCGTTCACAGATGAACTTTGGTATGGGTGTAAAAATAAAAAAGTTCACGATTGACTATGCCCTTACCCGCAACTACACCGACCGCGAGTCGGGTGCTTTGTATTCAAATGTCTTTTCTCTTAAATTAGGATTCTAATTCATACAAATAACAAAACGCATGAGCGAAACCATTATCTTCTCGATGGCAGGTGTAAACAAGATTTACCCGCCCCAAAAAAAAGTCCTGAAAGACATTTATCTCTCCTTTTTCTATGGTGCAAAAATAGGCGTATTGGGCTTGAATGGCTCTGGCAAATCGTCCCTTTTGCGCATCATTGCAGGCATTGACAAAGAGTTTCAGGGAGATGTTGTATTTTCTGGAGGTTATACAGTGGGCTTGCTGGAGCAAGAACCTCAATTAGACAAAGCCAAAACTGTCCGCGAAGTAGTAGAAGAAGGCGTGCAAGAAGTAGTAGATTTGCTCAAAGAATTTGAGGAAATCAATATGAAGTTTGCAGAGCCTGATGCAGATTTTGACAAACTTATCGCCCGACAAGCCGAAGTACAAGAAAAACTCGATGCGGCTGATGCGTGGACACTTGATGCACGCCTTGAGCGCGCTATGGACGCACTCCGAACGCCTGCCGCAGATGCTGTCATTGCCAATCTTTCGGGAGGTGAGAAAAGGCGTGTCGCACTTTGCAGGTTGCTTTTGCGCAAACCTGATGTGCTTTTGCTTGACGAACCTACCAACCACTTGGACGCAGAATCTGTGAATTGGCTTGAGCAACATTTGCAAGAATATGAAGGCACTGTCATAGCTGTAACGCACGATAGGTACTTTTTGGACAATGTAGCAGGTTGGATTCTTGAACTTGACAGAGGAGAGGGGATTCCTTGGAAGGGGAATTATAGCTCCTGGCTTGAGCAAAAACAAAAACGCCTAAGCCAAGAAGAAAAACAAGAAAGTAAACGCCAAAAAACACTCCAGCGCGAACTTGAGTGGGTGCGTATGTCGCCCAAAGCCCGCCAAGCCAAAGGAAAAGCCCGTCTTTCTTCTTATGAACGCCTACTAAACGAGGAGGTGAAAGAGAAAGAAGACAAAATGGAGCTATTTATACCTCCAGGTGCGCGTTTGGGAGATAAAGTCATAGAAGCAAATGGCATTGCCAAATCTTATGGCAAAAAACTATTGCTCGAAAACCTAAGTTTTGCCTTGCCTCCCGCAGGCATAGTAGGCATCGTAGGTCCGAATGGGGCAGGCAAGACCACCCTTTTCAAGATGATAACAGGCAAGGAAAAACCCGATGCAGGTACTTTTGAAGTAGGAAGTACAGTCGAGATAGCGTATGTCGACCAAGAACACGACAATCTAAATCCTGAAAAAACAGTCTATGAGTCTATCTCTGAAGGCAACGACCTCATGCTCGTGGGAGGCAAGGAAGTGAATGCCCGCGCGTATGTGAGTAAGTTCAACTTCAGTGGCAATGACCAACAAAAGAAAATCAAAGAACTTTCGGGCGGAGAGCGAAATCGTGTGCATCTCGCTATGGCTCTGAAGCAAGGCGGAAACTTAATCTTGCTTGATGAGCCTACGAATGACCTTGATGTGAATACGCTCAGGGCATTGGAAGAAGCACTTGATAACTTTGCAGGTTGTGCGGTTATCATCTCTCACGATAGGTGGTTTTTGGATAGAGTGGCTACACATATCCTTGCCTTCGAGGGCGATTCGCAAGCCTATTGGTTTGAAGGAAACTTCAGCGATTATGAAGAAAATCGTAAAAAACGTTTGGGCGACAATGCGCCAAAACGTATCAAATACAAAGCATTAGAATAATTTTATCCCACCTTGCCTGCCCAGCCGATATGGGTAGGCAAGGTTTTTTAGTCCAAAAACGCATGAAATACATATCGCTTTTTACACGCATCAGAGTCCTATTTTTTGGAAAAGGTATGTTATATGGAGGCTGGTTTTTCTTAGTCGCCTCTATTTCGATGTACTTTATGTTTGTTCCTTACCAAGATTTTACAGAATTCAATCTTGATGCTAAAAGCCCCAAAGCAACAGGAGAAATAACTGCCATAGACAAATTGAAGCGTGAAGGGAGCCAAAGATACAAATTTCACTATAAGTTTAGCATACCCAGCCAAGCAGAAATAAAAGGTATATCTTATTCAGGCAGCAAAAAATATGCAATAGCCGATAAGGTTACGGTAATTTATCACCCCAAAAAGCCCACTTATGCTAAAATACAGGGACTCGATGGGGCGTATTATAGCTTGGCTACAAGCCTTTTCCAGTGGATTTTTATGATTATTTGTGCCATTGGTACAGTTTATTTATTTTATGCAGGCTTCCAAAGAGGCAAATGGCTTTTGAATCTACTCGAAAAAGGGGAAAGTTGGGAGGCTACTTGTATAGAGATAAAGGAAGAAAAAGTCAGCGAAGGCGACAAATTTTATTTGGCTGTATTTGAATACATCATTGAAGGTGAGCCATATCAAATAAGTGCAAAGACCACAAAACCTAACAAATACCAAATAGCAAGCTACGTGAGTATTTTATACGACAGACAAAACCCACAAAATGCTGTTTTGAAAGATGAAATATGAGCCAAACTCAACCTACCGCTTCTTTTTTCTTTTCTTCACCAAAGGCTGTACGCTTATATCCATATCCTCACGTTTGTAGCCGAGGTTTTGCGCCATCTCGAGGGCTGTTTTAGCCTCTTTTTTTTGTTTTTGGGCAAAGTGCGCAAGCCCTTTCCAATACCAAACTTCAGTATCTTCAGGTTTGCTTTGCAGGTATATATCCGCTTCGCGTATCAGCAAACTATGCGCCTTGCCTGCCCTGTGTATCAGGAGGCACTTTCGGCGGTAGGCAAGGCTATCGGGAGCCAAAATAAGCAATTTCTCAAAATCTTGCAACGCATTTTCCGTTTTTTGCAATGCCTCATGGCAGTCGCCTCGCTGGGCATAAAAGGTAGGCAAGGTGCGGTACTCGGTAGGCAAGGCTTCCAAAGCGCGTAGCGCGTGCTGCCAATCCTTCGCTTGGATATAGCAAAGCACCAAAATAGGCTTATAGGCTACCTCTATGCTATCGCCTTGTATTTGTATAAGATGCTCAATGTCTTGAGCCGTTTCTTGGTACTTTTGGAGTGTAAAATTAGCTTCGAGCCTGTATTGATAATAGATTTTTTGGCGTGGCTCTATCTCTATAGCTTGTGAAAAATCTGCCACCGCCTCTTGAGTTTTTTGAAGTGAAACTAAGCACTTGCCACGTCCAAAATACAGCGGGGCTTGTTTGCCCCCATAGCGGATAGCTTCGTGGTAGTCTTGCAAAGCCAGCGCACTCAGCCCTTGCCTGCGATACAGCTCTGCGCGGTAATTGTAGGCAAGGGGCAGGTTGGGTTGAATTTCTATAGCGCGTGTATAAGATTCCATAGCACGCTCAAGTTCTTCAGTTTTTTCAAAAATTACCCCCAAGTAAAAATACGCCTCTGCTTTGCGTGGCTGTAGGCGGATAGTTTCTTGAAAATCTTGCGCCGCTTTCTGCCATTCATTTAGGCGCAAATAAGCTCGTCCACGCGAGAAATAAGCCTCAGCATAAGTGCTATGTTGTTTGATAGCTACGTTGTATTGTGCAATCGCTTGGGTATTGTCGCCTAAATAGAGTTCTATCTCGCCCCGTTGATAATATTCTTTTGCACCATGATTTTGCCCCAAAGCAGACAAAATAGTGCCTCCCAACAATAGAAGGCTAAAAATAAACGTTTTCAATTTGGTGTATAAATAAAGTTTGTATATTTGCAAAAAAACAAAAAATTATGCGTAAAGACATCGAATTTCCTGCCGTAGAAGGAGTACAAGTAGCCATTACCCGTTATATGGACGAACTCAACCAACCCATTTGGGAAGTGCATTTTATCAATTACAATCCTTATAGATTGGATAATATTTTGGTAACTTCTACAGGCTATAGCCCCAAAGATACAGATAAAAATGCAAACCAACAAACAACTACCATTCGTAGGCATTTTGAAGGAGCATTGCCAAATACCGCCTTTTTGATAGAGCCGATAGACCCTGCTTTGTTTCATCTCTGCAATGAATATTGGATAAGCTACTATGTAGGTACAAAAATCTATGACAAAAAATTCATATTTCTGCCTGATACACTCATAGAAAAAAACCTCCAATACATTGAGCTTTTAGGCAAAGAGGGTGTTTTGCATAGTTAATTTAGCTAAAAATGCTTGTAAGTGTTTGGTATCCCACCAAACACTGTTTATACCTCGTTTGGTGTCCCACCAAACGTTATTTTTACGCAAGTTTAAAATTGTACAGTAGTCTGATTTTTTAGATAAGAGTATATAGTCAAAGAACTATATTTTCACACCCATAACCGTAATGTCATCACGTTGCTCTGTGCCCGCTTGATGCGTATTGATTGCGTCAAGAAATGCGTTGCGTATTTCTTCGCGCGTGAGGTATATTTTTTCTATAATTATTTTTTTGAATCGGTCTGTACCAAACTTCTTGCGATTTTTATCTGGCGCATCAGCCAGTCCATCAGTCATCAAAAAGATATAGTCGCCTTGTTTTAGGACTATTTCTTGTTGTTCAAATGTACGGTAATCTTCGTGTTGCCAGCCACCTATGGACTTTCGGTCGCCTTTCAGCTCTTTCAAATCTTCTAAAGTATAGGTATGATTTTGTTGCAAAGCTAAATAATACAATGTCCGTTTTGCCCCTGCGAATAACACTTGTGTTTTTTCAGGTCTATTTTTTTCTACTCTACAGAGTGCCAAATCCATGCCATCATTGTTGGTGGCTTCTTCTTGGCGCAAGCGTGTGCGGACTCCTGTATGTAGAAGCTCTAAGATTTTAGAAGGTTCATAAATCCGTTTCACGTTCACGATTTCATTCAAAATCGTATTGCCAATGATGGACATAAAAGCACCTGGCACACCATGTCCTGTGCAATCTACAGCCGCAAAGAAAGCATATTTTTCGGTATTCACAAACCAGTAAAAGTCCCCAGAAACTATGTCTTTGGGCATATAAACCACAAAAAAATCTGTTACGGCTTCTCTTACGTGGGCTTCGGTAGGCAAGATAGCTCTTTGGATATTTTTGGCATATTGGATACTTGCAGTGATAAGTTGGTTTTTGCTCTCAAGCTCTTTGGCACGTTTGCGCATCTCCACCTCTTGTACTGAAAGTAAATCGTTTTTAGCTTCTTGCTCTGCCAGTGCTTTTTCGATGGCTTTCTTTTGGGATTCTATGAGTGCGTTATTTTTTTCTACCAATTCTTGAGTAGTTTTAAGTTCTTCATAGTTTTTTTTAAGTTCTTCTTCACGAGTTTGGATTTGTACAGTGAGTTGTTGGGCTTCTTTGAGTAGTTTTTTGGTATTTTCATTGGACTTGATAGTCAAGACAGCCGAAGTGATGTTTTCAGCTAATTGTTTGACAAGCTCAATGTGATTTTCGTCAAAGTCCTGAAAGGAAGCAAGTTCTATCACGCCTTCTACTTTGTTATTTAGCTCAAGTGGTACTATCAGAACGGCTTTGGCAGGGGCTTCACCCATACCTGATACGATTTGTAGGTAGTCTTTGGGCAAATCTGTAAGATGTATCAACTGCCTTTCCAAAAAAGCCTGCCCGACAAGCCCTTCTCCAAATTTGGCTTGTATGATGATCTTTTTTTGGATATACTGTATCTCGTCATAAGCATAACAAGATATGAGTTCAAGGAATGTTTCTTCTTGTTTTTCGTTGTTTAGCACAAAAAGTCCACCTTGTCCTGCCCCCACATAATCCACGAGTTTTTTGATGATATTGTTCCCCAATTCCTTCAAATCAATGTCATCTGAGCGCAAAGCTTCTGTAAACTCCGCCAATCCTTGCGTGAGCCAATTTCGTTTGCCCTCTTCTATAGATACAGCTTTCAGTTGTTCGCGCATACCTGTCAAGAAATGAAAAAGTGCATCATTTTTTTCATCTAACTTTGTGGTATCAAACGCTACATCATACTTACCTGCCCCGATACGCTCTGTAAAAAAGCGGGCTTGGCTAATATCAGCCGTAATTTTGTTCAGAGATGACACAATCAGCCCCAACTCACCACCACCTTTTATATTCAAACTCTGCGTAATATCACCTTTAGATACTGTATCAGCAAATTGTGCTATTTGCTCCATAGGCTCTATAAAATTTTTGAGCAAAGTTATCCACAGCCCAAAAAGTGTAATAGAGGCAATAAATGGTATTAAAAGCAAGAAGTGAAAATTGCTGGGTGTGGCAAAAAAGGAAAATAAACTAACCACTATGCCCACGCTTGTAAAGCATAATAACCAAATGACAAAGACTACTTTATTACGTATAGAAAGGTTTTTCCACATAATTCGCAAAACAGAATAAAAATCGTAAATCGTAATTTTTTATGCCATTGTGGGTATTTTAACAGATGCTACCCAATTTTTTGAGTACCGACAGCCCCACATAAAAACTGTATATTGGTATCTATAAAATTTGGGGGCGAAAAGCCCAGTAGCGAAATGTATGTAAAATAATAATTCCACAACAACTTAAAAAACCTTGCCTGCGTAGGCAAGGTTTGGTGTTAATTTTGGATTTCCTTTTGCCACGCCTGTATGGTAGCAAGGGGTAGTTTGGTAATACGGACTATGGCATCTATAGATAAGCCTTCAGCAAACATACCAAAGACATCTTCTTTTTTACCTTCAGCTTTAGCTTCAGCTTTAGCCGATTCTATAATGGCTTCTTTGATGGCTTGTTCAATTCCCATGTGAGTACGTTGTTTAGTAATTGGTTGGATTTGAGCTTCTAATTTTTTGATGCTTTGCTTTGATTCAAAGCTGACATAATAACGTATGAAATTCAAAATATTGCGTATTTTAGGTTTCAAATAGCCTGCTTGATACAACTCTCGTACAAGTTCAGTCTTCCAAACGATTTGTTCGGCATCAGTGAGGAGTTGTTTTTGGAGTGCTTTGTGGGCTACTTTCATCACGATACTGAAGGGATTGTCAGGTATTTCTAACTCCTGCGCTGTTTTATACAAGAGTTTGAAGGTATTGAAACTATACACATTTCTTGTACCTTCAAATTCATAGACATATTCGGTAGGCAAGTAATTTTTATCCTCGTCTGTGTAGAGTGCCAAAGCGGTAACATCTGCTTTCCATCTATCGCGTATGCGATAGAAATAATCAAACATTCGTTTTGCAAAAGTGAGGTCTTTGTAGCCTTGCACCTCCACATGAAGCAATATAAAATGGACTTTGCCTCCTTTGGTAAAGACCTTTACAAGTTTATCTGCATACCGCTTGCCTGCCTCTGCCTCTGGCATGAGTGCGTCAAGCTCTTTGTCCAAGAACTCAAATTTTTTCCTAAAATTTACTTTTTTGGAAAAATCAGGAAAGAAATAACGCAAAAAGTCATCAAATAAATCTTCTATGATGCCTTTCCAAAGTATGTCGCGGGTTATCATGATGCAAAGATATTTTTTACTTCGTAACTTTTCCCAATCTATCTATTTCTGTGGCTATATTATCCCATTCCGTTTGCTTTTGGGAGAGTTTTTGTTGGGCAGTTTTGAAGGCTTGTTGGGCAGTCGAGAGTTTGGCGGGGTTTTCGTAAATGTCGGGGGAGGCAAGGGCAGTTTCTGCCTTTTTTACTTCATGCTCGAGGTTCGTTATTTCCGCTTCAATGCTTTCCAACTGTTTTTGTAGTTTTTTGTCAGGGGCAGGCGTGGGCGCAGTTTGGGCAGGCAAGGGCTTTTCTTTCTCTTTATCCTTCTCCTTTTTTGGTTCATTTTTTGCCTCCAATCTGGCATCTTCTATGCGCTGGAGTCGCCAATATTCGTATTCATCATACGTACCAAGATATTCTTTGATTTCGTGGTCTTCAATGTACCAGATTTTGTTGGCGGTATTGGCTACAAAGTGCCTATCGTGCGAAACCACCAAAAAAGTACCTTCGTATTGATTCAGGGCTTGGATAAGGATATTCACAGATTGCATATCCAAGTGATTTGTAGGTTCATCAAGTAGCAAGAAGTTCGCTTCAGAGAGCAAAACTTTTGCCAAAGCTACGCGCGATTTTTCACCTCCTGAGAGGACTTTGATTTTCTTAAAAGCATCTTCTCCATTAAAAAGGAAACAGCCCAAAATAGTTCGAAGTTCTGTTTCGCTTTTGTTGCTACCCGCTTGTTTTAGCTCTGTAAGTATTTCATTGTCAAGGTTCAAGGATTCGAGCTGGTGTTGTGCAAAAAAAGCATCACGCACATTGTAGCCCATTTCTACACTGCCCTCTACGGGTTCACTGCCGTCAATGATACGCAAAACGGTTGATTTTCCACGTCCATTCGCGCCTATCAGTGCGATTTTATCGCCTCGCTCAATGGTAGCAGTAGCTTTGTTCAGGATAATAAGGTCGCCATACGCCTTGCCTACATTTTTTAGCTCGCCTACGACTTTGCCCGAAACCTGTCCAAAGTTGAATCGAAAATGCACTTTGGCGTTTTCATCTACCACGTCCTCGATTTTGTCCATACGCTCAAGCGACTTTACCCTTGATTGCACTTGTCTTGCCTTGCTTGCTTTTGCCCTGAATCGGTCTATGAATCGCTCTGTTTGGCGGATTTGAGCTTGTTGATTGTCATAAGAGGCTTTGAGAATATCGCGCCTCATGATTTTCTCCTCCACATAAAAATCATAATCGCCTGCATAATAATGCAACTGCCTGCCCGTAATCTCGACGATGATATTGGCGGTGTTTTGCAAAAATTCGCGGTCGTGGGTTACAATGACGATTGCCCCTTCATAATTATTCAAATAATCTTCGAGCCATTGGATAGAAGGCATATCCAAGTGGTTGGTAGGTTCATCAAGTAGCAGAAGCGAAGGCTTTTGCAGGAGCATCTTAGCGAGCATCACGCGCATACGCCACCCGCCCGAAAATTGGCGCAAAGGCTTTTGCAAATCTGCAGTACTGAAGCCCAAACCTTCCAATATTTTCTCCGCTTCAGACTCAAGCGTATAGCCACCTATGGCTTCTAAGCGCGTCTGAAGGTTTGCCAATTTATCTACTAAGTCATCTGTATAAGCCGTTTCGAGTTTATGAATGACCTCGTCTATTTGGCGTTGTATAAGGTTTGCTTCTTCAAAGGCTTCGAGGGCTACGCTCAAGATGCTGTTATCTGTCTGGTAAGAAAGCAAATCTTGATTCAAAAATCCTAAAGTACAATCTTTTGCTTTGCTTATATTGCCCGCATCAGGCGCGTATTCGCCCACTATCAGGCGCAAAAGGGTGGACTTGCCTGCCCCATTCGCGCCTATGAATCCTATGCGGTCTTTGGGCTTAATGTGCAGGTTGATGTTTTCGTATAAAGGGCGACTGCCAAAATAAAAAGAGAGGTTTTGAATACTAAGCATGGTGCAAAATTAGCGAAAGTTTTATATGATTTTCAAACTATTTTGGGTTTTTGCCAAAATAAAGCTACTTTTGTAAAAAGTAAATGGAAAGACTATTTTTTTGCCCAATAAATAATAACACAGACAACGGCGGAAAAACGCACTTCTTACCTCTTACTTCATACTTCATACCTCCCACAGATGCTCTCTTTGCGTATAGCAGGTCGCTATTTTTTTTCTAAGAAAAAGACACAATTCATCAATATCATTGCGCTTATTTCTGTGCTGGTCGTGGCAGTAGGTACTGCCGCGCTTATCATTGTGCTATCGGTTTTCAATGGATTGGAGAGCGTAGTGCGAGATTTGCATCATACTTTCAACCCTGACTTGCAG
>JAAFJK010000361.1 GCA_013298105.1 Cytophagales bacterium | reverse complement strand
AACAGGAAACAGGGAACAGGAAACAGGAAACAGGAAACAGGAAACAGGAAACAGGAAACAGGAAACAGGAAACAGGAAACAGGGAACAGGAAACAGGAAACAGGAAATAGGAAACAGGAAACAGGAAACAGGAAACAGGAAACAAGGAACAGGAAACAGGAAACAGGAAACAAGGAACAGGGAACAGGAAACAGGAAACAGGAAACATTTATCATATAAAATGTTCTCTGATAAATGTTCTCTGATAAATGTTCTCTGATAAATGTTCTCTGATAAATGTTCTCTGATAAATGTTCTCTGATAAATGTTCTCTGATAAATGTTCTCTGATAAATGTTCTCTGATAAATGTTCCCTGATAAATGTTCCCTGATAAATGTCCCCTGATAAATGTTCCCTGATAAATGTTCCCTGATAAATGTTCCCTGATAAATGTTCCCTGATAAATGTTCCCTGATAAATGTTCCCTGATAAATGTTCCCTGATAAATGTTCTCTGATAAATGTTCCCTGATAAATGTTCCCTGATAAATGTTCTCTGATAAATGTTCTCTGATAAATGTTCCCTGTTAAATGTATAAATAGTTGCAAAATATTCACTATTTTTGCCGTCAAATTCATAGATATTATGCAAAAAAACAGACTGCACCGCGATAGTAAGCCGATAGTAGGCATTACATTGGGAGATTTTAATGGGATAGGTCCCGAAGTAGTATTGAAAGCACTTGCCGATAATCGTATCCTGAATATGTGTACGCCTGTAATATATGGCTCCATGAAAATTCTATCGCGCTACCGAAGGCTTTATCAAATGACGGATTGGTTTATCAATCAAGTAAACGCCATAGACCAAATTACTTTCAAAAAAACAAACCTTGTGGCGGTACTGCCCCAGCTAAATCACAATATACAACCAGGACAGCCAGACGAAGCGGCAGGCAAGTATGCTTTTGAATGTCTAAAACGCGCCACAGAAGACCTCAAAGCGGGTTCTTTGGACGCGCTCGTTACAGCTCCTATCAATAAATTTACTATCCAAAGCGAAGATTTTAAGTTTCCAGGACATACGGAGTTTTTCAGTGAATTTTTCAAAGTGCCTGAAAGTTTGATGTTTTTGGTGTCGCCTATTTTGCGCGTGGGGATTGTTACGGGGCATATCCCTCTACAGGAAGTGAGCAATCAGCTCACACGCGAGAAAATCACCCACAAGATTACACAAATGATACACAGCTTACAGCATGATTTTGGCATAACCAAACCAAAAATCGCTGTTTTGGGCTTGAATCCACACGCAGGCGAGGAAGGACTGCTTGGAGAAGAAGAAATGAATATCATCAAACCTGCCATACAAGAACTGAAAAAGAAAGGCAATTTGATTTATGGTGCTTTCCCTGCTGATGGCTTTTTTGGACATGGCGAATACAAAAAATATGATGCTGTCCTTGCCATGTATCACGACCAGGGGCTTACGCCTTTCAAAACACTTGCTTTTGAAAATGGAGTAAACTTTACTGCTGGCTTGCCTGCCATACGTACCTCGCCTGACCATGGCACTGCTTTCAATATCGCAGGCAAGAACTTGGCAGATGAAACCTCGATGCGTGAGGCTATTTTTACAGCCATTGACATCATCAAGCACCGAAGGATTATTGAAGAAGAAGTTACGGCTTAGTTTGATAGCGACTTTACTAATTTGGTTCTGCGAAAGTTATTGCGGAGGCAAAACTGTAGAACAGGCTTCCAGCCTGTTTATGACTTGAAAACGACAGGCTGGAAGCCTGTGCTACAGCCTATTCCGTAATAACTTTTTAAGAACCATTTGTATTCAAAAAAAGTAGTCATTCTGTAAGAATCCCTTGTCGGTATTTTGCGCGGTGCTAAAGGAACAGGAGATGCTTACAGCGTGGCTAAATATGCTCAAGTTATTTTTTACTCGTTCCATAACTTTCAAAGAAACATAAAAATATCCAAAAATATTGTTTTATTTTCAAAAAAGTCGTATCTTTGTTAAATGTTACAAATCGACCTAAAACTGATAGAGCAACGCAAACAAACAATAGAAGATGCGCGCACTTATCTCAAATCTCAATTCATTGGCATTGACCAAATCATAGACGACCTGCTTGACTATATACAAGTTTGGTATCTGATGCCCGAAATCCTTACACGCCCCGTTATCGTAAACCTTTGGGGTATGACAGGGGTAGGCAAGACGGACTTAGTCCGCAAACTTGTCAAATGCTTGGATTACCAAGACCGATTCGCAGAAGTAGAGCTGAGCAACACAGACAATACGACTTGGGAAAACTCGGTTTCGAAAATATTAGAAAATCATGGACTTGCAGACGAACAGCCTTCCATAGTGCTTTTTGACGAAATCCAACGATTCAATACTTTAGATAGTGATGGTGCGCCTATTCCTCAAACCAAATTCATGGATTTTTGGGAACTGCTTAGTGATGGCAGACTTTCCAGAAAGTCGAAAGATGACCTCGACTACTACCTCATGAACTTCATGAACAGGAAAAAGGAAAATAATCGCCGAAAATCAAAAGGCGAAGAAATGGAAGAAACAGACGAAAACCCCTTCCTAAGTCTTTGGGAGGCAAGAGAATTGCAGAAGATGATAGGTACTGCGCATAGCATTGATGAACTCACTGACCTTACCGAAGGAGAGATGATAGACATCATAGTACAAGCCAAAACCAAAAAGAAAATATACGAACCCGTAGATTATTCTAAAACACTCCTTATCGTAAGCGGAAACCTTGATGAAGCATTCAGTATGTCAGGCGAAACAAGCGAGGCGGACATTGATGCAGATATTTTCCATGCTTTTACCAAAAAAATAACCCTCGTAGATATAAAAAACTCTCTCAGCAGAAAGTTTCGCCCTGAGCAGGTGGCACGTTTTGGGAATATCCACTTGATTTACAACAGTTTGCGTAAGCATGACTTTCAAGAGCTTATCCACAAAGAAGTAACGCGCATCATGCACGATACGCAGGAAAGGTTGGGGATAACGCTTACTGTGCAATCACCTATAGAAGACCTTATTTACCGCAATGGGGTGTTTCCTGTGCAGGGTGTGCGCCCTGTATTCAGTAGCATCATTGATATTTTGGAAGCAAATTTGTCCAAATTCTTCTATGTGGCTCTTATGAATGGCTACAAAACTATAGACGTACAATATGACGAAGCAAAATCAAAAATCATAGCCCAAATAGAAAAACAAACCATCGAAATACCCTATGTAGGGCGCATTGACAAAATCCGAGAAGGCAATGTCCAAGACACTGTAGCCAGTATCAGCGTACATGAGTGCGGACACGCGGTAGCGTACATGGTACTCATGGGCGTGGCACCGCTTCAGCTCAAGAGCAAAATCGCAAGTAGTTATGCGGGTGGGTTCACATTCCCGCATCAAATCCACGAAACCAAAGAAAATCTCCTGAAGAAAATCAAAATCTACCTTGCAGGAGGCATAGCTGAAGAAATCATATTTGGCAAACACCACGCAAGCGTAGGCAGAAGCCATGACCGCGAAGCATCTACACAGTTTGCACTTGACTTTGTGCGTAGGTATGGATTTGATGACGAGTTTCAAGCGACTTACACAATGGATAGCTATCCTTATATGATGGATAAAACCGTAACTGATACAGACGTAGAAAAAATGATGACACGCCTCGTGAGTGAAACCAAGGAACTTTTGAGTAATAACATCACTTTGCTCAAAAACCTCTCTGTAGAGCTAAGTCTGAAAGGAAGCATGACTCCCACTGAAGTTGCCAAAACTGCCAAAAAACACAAAGTCAATGTGTTGCAGAAAGAGGAAGGCTTTTTGATTATTGCGGATTTTGAGAAACAACTGAAAGCGAAATAGGCAAGCGCACTTGCCTACCAAAAAGCACGCTTATTTTACACGATTGTCAAGGTCTGCGACCATTGACAACGTATAAAATAAGCGTTCTTTTTTTACACACTATCGTCAAGGTCTGCGACGATTGACAACGTATAAAATAGGCAGTCTTTTTTTACACGATTGTCAAGGTCTTCAACCATTGACAACGTATAAAATAAGCAGTCTTTTTTTACACGATTGTCAAGGTCTGCGACCATTGACAACGTGCTAAAAACTTACTAATCAGTCGTATAAGGGTAATCAGCCTGCACATATACATCTTTGTAGGCTTCGGAAGGGTCTGGATAAGGCGAATTTTCAGCAAATTCTACTGATTCTTCTACGATTTGCATAATTTTTGCCTCAAGTGCCTCAAGGTCGGCTTCGGTAGCATATTTTTTCTCCAAAATCGTATTTTTTACACTTTCTATAGAGTCAAGCGTTTTGTAATGCTCTACTTCGTCTTTGGTGCGGTATTTGGCGGCATCAGACATAGAGTGTCCGCGATAGCGATACGTTCTGAACTCAAGCAAAGTAGGTCCTTCATCTGCCCTTGCACGCTCTGCGGCACGCGATACAGCGAGGTGAACCTCCTCCACTTTCATGGCATCTACTTTCTCAGAAGGCATATCATACGACTCTCCAAGCGTATAAAGCTCTGTAACATTGGAGGTACGCTCTACAGATGTACCCATCGCATAGCCATTATTTTCAATGACAAAAATAACAGGCAATTTCCAAAGCATCGCCATATTGAAAGCCTCATGTAGCGCACCTTGCCTCACTGCACCATCACCCATGTAGCAGATACAGACATTGCCCGTACCTTGATATTTTTCTGCAAAAGCGATGCCTGCACCCAATGGCACCTGCCCACCCACAATGCCATGTCCGCCCATAAAGCCGACTTCTTTGTCAAACAAGTGCATAGAACCACCCTTGCCTTTGGACACGCCTGTGGATTTGGCATAGAGTTCAGCCATGAGTGCGTTTGGGCTTGTACCGAGCGCAAGAGGCTGTCCATGGTCGCGGTAAGCCGTTATCCATTTATCGCCTTTGCGGAGAGCCGAGACTGCCCCCGAAGCACTTGCCTCCTGTCCTATATACAAGTGGCAAAAGCCTCTTATTTTTTGTTTGTGGTACATTTGCCCTGCTTTTTCCTCAAAACGTCTTTGCAAAAGCATGGTTTCGTACCAAAACATATAGTCTGTCTTAGAAAAATCGTAGCCGTCATTTTTGGCTTTTTTCTTCTCTGTTTTAGCCATGATATTTGATATATTTTTTTGGGCAAAGATAGCTTTTTTCTTGAAAAAAGCTAACATACCCAAAAAATAACTGCATTTTTTTATTAGACTTATTGCAAAAGTGCTATTTTGATACCTCAAACTCGCCATTGTCCAACAACAAGTCTATTGAAAAAGACGAAAATAGACTTTCTTGCTAATATTGTTAATCTTTTCTGCTTATGTTTCATTGCAATAATCATTACAAAACAAGGCTTTGCGCTTCTATTGCGCCTTACCTAAACCCAAAATATCCACAGTTTTGAATAATTGTATTTTTATAGTAGTTTTGCAAAAATATAAATAGTATGAATCTTAAAAATAGCTTGCTCTTTCTTAGCTTATTGACTTGCCTACCTTGTTTTGGGCAAAAATTCTCTGATGGTATGGTACGTATCTCAACAGAGCAACAGGCTGATGGTAAATTTTTGATATATGGCGAACACGACTACCTCGCACCTATCTCTGTTTGGCTCGAATTTTCTACCCTAAAAAATCTTACACCCAATGGGGCTGTACCTTATAAAGCAGTCATCAAAGCAGGGGAAAAGAAAAAACTATTGCTTACGCTTACCCCAAAGCCTAAAGCCAAAACAGACATAAAATACGTCTATAAATATACACTGGGCGACTATACAAAGGCGCGTCATCAAATTGACTATGCTTATTGCTTGCCATTTTTGGATAAAGCTACTTACAAACTTTCGCAGGGCTATTTTGGTAAATTTTCTCACGAAAAACAACATTGTATTGATTTTGATATGCCCGAAGGCACAGAAATAGTAGCGGCACGCGAAGGCACAGTAATAGCTATGAGAAAAGACTCAGACCAAGGTGGTGCAACAAGAGATTTTGCTGATTTGTGCAATTATGTCATCATATACCATGCCGATGGCACCTTCGCAAACTACCTACATTTTAAGAAAGATGGGGTTATGGTTAGTGTTGGACAGCAAATTAAAAAAGGCGAATCTATAGGTTATAGTGGCAATACAGGGTGGTCGAGCGGACCACATTTGCATTTTGAGGTATATCAACCCAATACAATGCTCCCTGAAAAAAAGACTATTCCTACTAAATTTCGGGTCGCAAAAGGAAAAATCATGGAACTGAAAGAAGGCGAAAAATATACAGGTTATCAAGGTAACGAGTAGGTCTTTGTAATAGACTTATTACGAAGGTGCTATTTTTGATACCTTAACCCTGCCCTTCTCCAAAAGTCTAATATCCAAACTACCCAAAAATGGATTTTGTACAGTACAGACGTTGCATGACAACGCCTC
>JAAFJK010000707.1 GCA_013298105.1 Cytophagales bacterium | reverse complement strand
TTGCAAAATGATACTCTACCATACAGCCTCTCTTCCTCTCTTTCTGAGAAAGCCCCTGTTTTTTTTATGAATAATTTTGCTTTTTCCAACAACAGAAAGTCAGTAATAGAAATAGAAGGCGGCAAAAAGAAAAATTACTACCATTATAGTTGGGGCAGATACAGCACTATTTATGAAGCAGAAACAAAAATCGCATCAACATCTCAAACGAATTTAGCAGACTTATTTCTCTCTTATTTTCAGGATACACAACAAAATACTTGGTTATGTACCCGTTATGGCTTGATAAAAATCAAGACAAAAAAAAATAAATTTGACGCATATTTTACACTTCCCGCCAATGATACAAAATTTCAAAACCAAGCCAGAGGAATTTATGCAGACAAGTCAGGCAATGTATATGCCAATATTTGGGACAGTATATTCCAACAAAACAGCTTGGGGCAAGTAAAAAAACTTAAAACCGCTTCTATCAATTATCCTTTGGAGGTCAGAGGCAATTCCTTGTATAGTTTTGGTAGTAACTTATTGGTGGTAGATAAAAAGCTACAAGCTACCCCCCAATATTTACAAATGAATAATGGGCATATATGGGCATTTTATTTCTTATCTGAAGATGAAATACTTATTGGCTCAACTGTTTTGGAGATGTATAACTTAAAAACTAAAAAGAGTAGATTTTTAGAAAACAACCATTTCCCTAAAAGTGTGCTTTTTTATCGTTTTTTTAAGGATAAAGAAAACGTACTTTGGACAGTTGCCCAACATGGACTTTATACCATAAAAGGCGAAAAAATCATAGATTATTATGCTATTGATGCCAAAAAAACGACTCATAAACTTCCTTGCAAAGAACTTTTCGATATGTATCAAGATAAAAATGGCATTTTTTGGATAGCTACGAATGGAGAAGGGCTATATCGCTGGGACAAACAAAAAAATAGCTTTCAACAATTTACCATTTCAGAAGGATTGCCCTCCAATATTTTGGTGCGTATCGAAGGAGATGCATACAGTTATCTCTGGATAGGCACTGAAAATGGCTTGTGTCGTTTTGATACAAAAACTTTCGCAGTGAATACTTACACTACCCAAAACGGACTTTCACACAACGAATTTAACCGCCTTTCGTCCTTCAAAGCCGCTGATGGGAGGCTTTATTTTGGGGGTTTGAATGGCATTGTGGGCTTTTATCCAAAAGATTTTTTGACTGAAAAAGAACGTTTTAACGCGCCTTTGCAGGTCGTTGGCTTCTCCCAATTTGATGGCGGGGCAGGCAAGCTCAAAGACAAAACGCTTGAGTTTTTGCAACAAAAAAGCATTACTTTATATCCTTCAGACCGCTTCTTTGAAATTACTGTCCAATTATTGAATTATGAAGAAGGTGAAAATAGATATGCTTACAAAGTGGAGGGAGTGGATAAAGAATGGCAATATATGACAGGCAACGTGCTACGCCTTTCGGGTCTGCCTTACGGAGCGTTTACCTTACATATCAAAGCACAAAATCATTGGGGCGTTTGGAGTGAAAAACAGCTACAAATCCCGATAGAAATTGTTACGCCTATTTATTTGAGAAAGTGGTTTTTGATATTGAGTGTTTTGTTGATTGGCTTGAGCATTTTTGCTTTTATTCGTTGGAGAATATATAGCATTGAGCAAGAAAAAGTAGTGTTAGAACAAATTGTAACCCTGCGAACAGACGAATTGCAAAATAGCCTACAGGAAAGAGAATTGCTGTTGAAAGAGTTGCACCACCGCATCAAAAACAACTTTTCGCTCATTTTGAGTTTTGTATATTTTCAATCTGTTTCAAGCCAAGATGATGAAACGGTAGGCAATTTGAACGCACTGCATCAACGCATTAGCTCTATTTCTGCGGCACACGATTTGATTTTGCAAAGCTATGATACTGATTTTTCAGAAGATAGTTTGTATGTTGATAGTTATTTGCATAACATCGCGTTAGCAGTTGTAGGGTTAGACAAACGCGAAGTTACTTTAGACTTTGCGGTAGGCAAGTATTTGCTCAATACAGACACAAGCATTCCGTTAGGCATTTTATTGAATGAATTGGTTTCCAATTCTTTGAAATACGCCCGACCCGAAGGCGATTCGCTTGTTATTTCTATCAAACTTTCAGTAGAAAATGAAAACATCATTTTTCATTTTGCAGACAATGGCACTTTTTTTAGCGAAGCCAAACGCGCTAACAGCCTTGGCACAACGATTATCAACAGTATGGTAAAACAGTTAAAAGGCAAAATGCAACGCACAGGTGCGCATTATGATTTCCAATTAAGGGTTAAAAATAAGAAATGAGAAA
>JAAFJK010000730.1 GCA_013298105.1 Cytophagales bacterium | reverse complement strand
GTGGAGTTTTAAGTTCATCACGCTGGAAACAGAATAAAAATATTTTTTTTCGGTTGTCAATCCAATATTCCGTAGATTAGCACCTACAGAACACCAAAATAAAATCCATCATCTCTGCCTTCCACCTGTCCACCTGTCCTCCCGTCCCCCCTCCTACCCTTCAACCCTTCCCCCCTTCCACCTGTCCACCTGTCCACCCTTCCACCCTTCCACCCTTCTACCCTTCCACCCTTCTACCCTTCCACCCTTCCACCCTTCAACCCTCATGCAATACCTATACACATTTTTATTTTTAACACTGATAGTTGGGCAGGCAAGGGCGCAACTTACCAAAATAATCTACCAACCTGCTGTAGATAAATTCGTGCTTGGTATGTCCAATGCCGTACTTTTCAATGGCAAAATAACCACCACAGTAGGTACAGAGCCTATGAATTCGCCTGCAGGCTACCCTGATGCGGGTATGTGGGCAGGCAAGGGCTTTGTGCTGAATGAAGATGGCTTGGTAGCAGGTGGGCAGTTTCAAGAAGGGCAATATGATCATACGCATGACATCAAAAACACACCTGATGGCAAACTCGCTATAGTTTATCGCTATCCTACAGGCAATTCGTATGGCTTCAGACTTCCCTATAAAATCTGGAACGGCACCACCATAGAAAGTACCGAAATGATGTACAATGAAGCAAATATGGGCATCGAGTACAGGCTGAGTTATGGGGCAGATGGTTTTCCGCGTGTCTTGTCATTCATGGCGGCGGGCTATGCACTTGTCTATCATTCAAAAACGCTGGGCTTTTGGCAGACCGCACAACTCACAAATTTTGGGACAATATTCAGCATAGCCAATAGTGCAACTGTAGAGAATGTATTTTACTTTTTGGTGCGCGTAGATGGCGGTTCGCAGATTATACTTTTCAAAATAGATGGCAATAACCTCTCTACTGAAGTAGTATCTACTACTTCTACCCAAGTCCACGACATGAAACTGTATAACAATACTTTTTATGCCCTTTATAGTCAAGGCAATGACCTTATCCTAAGCCAACGCGCTTTGGCGGGTGCAGTTTGGAGTTCTCAAACAGTCGTTACAGAATCCAATCACTACAAAGCCCACATAGATTTTGATGCTTCAGGCGTGCCTTATGTGGGCTACAGAGTAAGCGGAAGCCCCAAATCTACCTACAAAATAAGTAAAAAAGTAGGCAACACTTGGGTAAATGCCTTTACAAATTCTGACCTTACCTACCAAAATCCCTATACAGGCTGGGGCAGAGCCGCCACCCTTATACCCAAAAATGGCGAGGTCTTCGCACTTTACAACGACAACCTCAAAGTCTATCTTACCAATCTGAGCGCGGTAGCCAAAGGCTTGACTGCCTCGAGTGTTACGGCTACTTCTGTGAAGTTGTCTTGGGACATCACAAATGGGGCTACTTTTTATAAAATATTCCGCAATGGCATAGAGATAGCTACAGCCGACTCGCCTACTTATACAGATGCAGGTTTACAGCCCAGCACAAACTATTGCTATACTTTCCAAGCCTGTAATGGCTATGGCTGTACGGCACTTTCCGCGCCTGCAGTCTGCCCTACTACGCTTACGCCCTTCGAACTCACAGCCGTAAATGTATCTTCTGCTTCGCAAAGTGGTGGAGCAAATACGCTTGTACGAGATTGCGAAAAAGACATTTTCTTTACCATCAAAAACACCACCAATCTTAGCTTGAATTATGGACTGAAAGTAACCCGAAGCGCGGGGGGCTTAGATGTACTTTTTGAGCAAGCAAATGTAACTTTCGCACCCAATGAAGAAAAAAGAATTGACAGAACTTGGGTGGGCGATGGTACGCCAAATAGTTCGGGCATCGTGTTCGGAGGTGGGGCAATTTCGCCTGTAGGCAACTATGTTTTGGCTATTCATGCCTGTCCTGTAGCTGTTTGTCCTACAGTTTTTGACATTGGGGCTACGCCCCAAAACTACATCAGGACGAGTACAGGCATCAGCAATCCTCAAAACTATGCTGTAGCCTCTCCAGACATTACTATCCCTACCGCCCCCGCAGTGTTGGCTGGGGAGGCAAGTGCGGGTTTTAACACCATTGCGCTGAATACCAATACTTTGTGGACTGCAAGCTGTGATAAGATGTGGGTGCTTGTCATGAGTTCAGGGGGGGCAGGTAGCACTACTATAGCGTACA
>JAAFJK010000166.1 GCA_013298105.1 Cytophagales bacterium | reverse complement strand
ATCCTTTCCAAACATTTTCAGCACATCATTCAAACCATCAGTGTTGGGTGAGAAGGCAGTCGGAATATAAAACTGTGGCTCACACTTTTCAGTAATATCTATGGTACTTGTAGCGGTACAGCCCAATGTATCCGTAACAACTACCGTATATTTGCCTGATTGGGTTACTTGGATTTTTTGGGTAGTTTTCAGGTTGCTCCACTCATATTTTGCACCTATCCCCGCATCAAGCGTGATAGTATCGCCACTGAAAGAACACAACTCAAGCCCCGCGTAGGTAAGGGGCGTAGGTGCTTCAAAAACATTTATTTTGCGCACCACACTATCACAAGCTGTAAGTGTCTTATAAACTATAGTATGCTCGCCTACCCCGAGCGCACTTGGACTGAATAAGGGTGCAGGCACATTTATCAATACCCCATCAATCGTAAAAGTACCGCCTGAAGGCTCGCCCAATAAATCAAAGGCAGTATTTTGCACACAATAATTGTTTTTCAAATTTGGTACAGCAGGTACTTCTCCAGGAAATATCAATACCTCTGTAGAAGCCGTATTCACACAACCACTTGCATTTTGGTAATTGTAAATAACTGTATGCAATCCTTCGCCTATCTCGGTAGGATTAAAAACTGTCCTGATAATACCGCTCACTGTGAATACACCACCCGAAGGAGTACCTAAATTTGACAAATCTACTATAGGCGAGTTCAAGCAGTATTCACTTTGTAGCCCCCCAATACTTACCAAACTTACAGAAGGAAGTCCCGATACTTCAAAATCTTTTGTTTGGACTATTGTGCAGTTTGTTCGGGTGTCTGTATAGCTATATTCTACTGTATGCGTACCTGCCCCCAAAAGACTGGGTGTTACTTGTGTAACGGGTGCACCTCCATCGATTCTAAAAATACCTACACCATTGGGATTGGTAGGGGGCGGTGTGGCAGTCAAGTTAAAAGGCGTAGCATCAATACAATACACAAATTGAAGCCCTGTAACATTCACTACAGGCGATTCTTCGATAGAGAAAACAAGCGTATCTCTATTCAAGCAAGATTTAGCATCTGAATAAGTATATATCACTTCATAGTCGCCCAAAGGCATCGCAACTGTATTGAAATCAGTAGCTACTGAGCCATTGATTGTAAAAACACCTCCTGCGGGAGTGGCTTGTAAAGGTACTATGCCCTGCCCTTTGCAATAGGCTTCACGCAGATTGATGACAGGGGTAGGCAAGGGATTGAGCGTAACGATTTTAGTTTTGGTATTGATACAGTTTTTATTGTCAGTATAGCTATAAGTAACAGTATGATTTCCTATGCCCAGTAAATGTGGGAAGAATGTCCCTGTAGCCTGCCCATTGATAGTAAAAGTACCGCCTGCGGGTGTCGCTTGTAGCAGTTTTCCTTGAGGCAAAGGCAAAAAATC
The DNA here is from genome assembly GCA_013298105.1 of Cytophagales bacterium. Classification (GTDB taxonomy): domain Bacteria; phylum Bacteroidota; class Bacteroidia; order Cytophagales; family Microscillaceae; genus RDXI01. Next base: position 2,004 of record JAAFJK010000166.1, on the reverse strand, counting down.
AATACAATAATTATCTTCCAAATCCACAAACTCAATGGTAGGCAAGGGATTTATAGTCAAATTCTTAGCATCTGAATTGATACAAGTGTTGCCGTCTGTATAGGTATATTTGATGGTATAACTTCCTGCACCTATAGAGTCTAATTTGATGTTGTTGAATGTATGCACTTGCTCATTGATACTAAAAATGCCCCCAGCAGGTGTGCCTACGAGCGGGATTCGGGTATTGATAGCGCAATATTGCGTCTGCAAACCTGTGATAGCTACTGTAGGCAAGGGGTTTACTGTTACAAGTACTGTATCTCGATTGATACAAGTATTCCCGTCTGTATAAGTATAAACTACGCGGTGCGTACCCACACCTGCATTCTGTGGATTGAAACTAAAAGAAGGATTTGCCACGCCTTTTACTGTAAAACTTCCACCTGTAGGTGTACCCACGAGTGGTATGGGGGGATTATTGATGCAATAAGCTGTATTCAAGCCTACTATATCTACAGGTGCTACTATGTGGTTGGTTATTACTATCTCGTCTGTGCCACCACAGCCTCCTGCATTGGTTACATTTACCTTATAAGTACCCGCTTGGTTTACGGAAAGGGTAGGCAAGGTCGCCCCTGCGATGACTACATTGTCTTTCAGCCACTGATAGGTAGGCGAGCCTACTGTCAAGGTTGAGTGGGCTGGATTCAAAATGGTGGGAATACTTGGGCAGATACTTCTATCTGCGCCCAGTGCGGGGGCAGGAAAGGGCAATACTTCATAAGGTTTCAGGATAAAGTCTGTCCCACAACCATCTGTAGTCGTAACAGTCATACGAATATTGTATGTACCTATGTTATTGTATAAATGGGTTACATTCGGACCTGTTTTGATAGGAGAGCCATCGCCAAAGTCCCATGTATAACTTGTTACATTCGTTCCAAAACCGTTAAAATTAACAGATGTTCCTATACAAACTGTACCTGCAGAAGTATTGAAATTATAGCGTTGGTTCTCAAAACTTGCACCTGCACTATAAGCATACGCTGAGGCACTGCCATATCCATACGCGTAGGCTATGAAAGTGCTGTCTGATTCGAGGGTAAAGCTACTGCCTACATTGGGGTCTATCCCATAAGGTACAAGGTCTATTTGTGCATATGAATATCCTGTGCAAGCTTGTATGGGTTGAAAGAGTGTAGAACTTAATAAGTTTCCTTGTATTTTGATTTTATTGGTATTGGCATTTTTTACAATGATATTTACAAAATGTGCATCTATAGCATCACTTTGGTTGGGTGGTGGCAGTGGTGGTGTGCTGATGGTGTTAAAAGTAACTTTTTTTACAGTTTGGTTGGTAGGGTTTAGCATGAGCATACTGGGGTCTGCCTTTTGACCTACAGGTGGCACACCATTGCAGGCTTGCCCTTTCATAAATTGCGCTACCGAGATGGGCTTATTCGCACTGATGCAAGTGCCTTGACCAAAAGGCATAGATTGGGTAGTTTCGAGTTCATGAGATTGCCCCTTGTCAAGATTGACAGTGGTAGCCGCGTTGGTGCCTACTTTGATAGTAATGACAGTGGCATTTTCTGAAGCTACAATTTTACAGACATATCCAAATGCCATATTTGCAAAAGGCACTACCAAATAATCCTTGCCCCATGTTTTGATAGGATAGTTTTGTTCATAAAGGTGTTGCCACGCGGCAGTACAATTAAAAGGCACACGCGCTGCAGTCGCCCCCGAAAAAACACTGAAGGGTTTGCAACTTCCTACACCCACGACTGTAGTACCCGATAAATCGGCTGGCACGCCTGCCGTACCCAGTTTGCTCTGTACTTGATACACTTGTCCGCTATCTATTTGAACTGTGAAAGGTACACCTGCGGGTTTATTGTCTTCAGTCGTTACGCTGGGTGTGATAGTAACATCTGTATCATCTTTCATACCTACTACTACAAACTCTGAGCGCGAACTGCCTGCATTGTCATTCGTGGGGCGGTAGATCGGAAGAGCACA
>JAAFJK010000551.1 GCA_013298105.1 Cytophagales bacterium | reverse complement strand
GCCTGTGTTATCCTTCCCGCACACACATTATTTACTCGAAATTCAAGCGGCACATTATCTGTAGTTCCTATGAAGTTCGTACCTGCTACAGTGCCACTGTTGCCAGTAAGTCCCCAGCCACTGCTTGGCGTAGTCCATGAGAGTGCGCCAGAACCGTTGGTAGTCAGCGTTTGTCCTGCTGTACCGCGTGTAGCAGGGAAGGTAAAATCAGCAGTACCTATAGCATTTGCATTTACACGCAACTGTCCTGCAATATCTGCACGAGTAGTGGTGTTGTTGCCTATGCGTGTCATGTTATCTACGGGAACATTACCGTTTACTATATCCGCGCCAAGTGCAATGACATTGTTGCGATTGGTAGTAAGATTGATATTCGCACCAACCGCTGTAACTTGGCTATGGGTAGTACCATTTTGAAGGGTACTCCCTCCTATAGCCACATTATTGCTACCTGTAGTATTAGACTGTAGAGCAGCGTAACCTAAAGCAGTATTGTTACGTCCTGTTGTATTACTTCGCATAACAGATGCTCCTACTGCTGTATTAATATCTGCACCTGTAGTGCTAGAGAAGTTTAATTCAAGAGCGCGTGAACCTATTGCTGTATTATTACCACCAGTACCAAACGATATATCATATACATTAGTAGATAATGCACTTTGACCTAAAGCAACGTTATTAGCAGTTGTATTAGTAATAATTCCAGCTTGTATCCCGTTTCTTTTAAAAACAAGATCCACATTATCTGTAGTTCCTATAAAGTTCGTGCCTGCTACAGTGCCACTGTTGCCTGTAAGTCCCCAGCCACTGCTTGGCGTAGTCCATGAGAGTGTCCCTGAACCGTTGGTAGTCAGCGTTTGTCCTGCTGTACCGCGTGTGGCAGGGAAGGTATTAGAGTTGCCTGTGCCTGCGTTGTAGGTAAGTGTACCTGCGAGGTCTGTGCGGGTGATAAGGACATTGCCTATGCGGGTCATGTTATCAGCGGGAACATCACCGTTTAGTATATCCGCGCCAAGTGCAATGACATTGTTGCGGGCTGTAAAAATATCAATTCTCGAACCAACTGCAGTTACCTTGCTGTGGGTAGCACCATTTTGAAGTGTGTTCATTCCTATAGCCACATTGTCACCACCTGTAGTATTAGCATTTAGTGCACCAGCTCCCAAGGCGGTATTGGAAAATCCTATTGTGTTGCTTTCCATCGAATTACTACCAACTGCGGTATTTGAAAACCCATTCATACCAGTAGAGTTATGTGATTTGAGTGATCTGAAACCTATGGCTGTATTACTTGAATTGCCCAATGAAGTAGCACTTGACATTGCCTCAAACCCAATAGCCACATTCGCAGAACCATTTGCAGAAGGGAAACTATTATAGCCTAACGAAGTATTTGCACCTGCATTTGATAGTCTTCCTGCACGCACATTATTTACTCGAAATTCAAGCGCGACATTGTCTGTAGTTCCTATAAAGTTCGTGCCTGCTACAGTGCCACTGTTGCCAGTAAGTCCCCAGCCACTGCTTGGCGTAGTCCATGAGAGTGCGCCAGAACCGTTGGTAGTCAGCGTTTGTCCTGCTGTACCGCGTGTGGCAGGGAAGGTATTAGAGTTGCCTGTGCCTGCATTGTAGGTAAGTGTACCTGCGATATTCGAAGTGGTAACACTTGCATTGCCTATACGCACTTGGTTGTCAGCCGTAACATCTGCATTTACGATACCCGCGCCAATTGCGATGACATTGGTTCGGTCGGTAGTAAGGCTAATATTTGCACCCAAAGCTGTTACTTGGTTATGATTACCAAAATATAAACTGTTAGCTCCAACGGCTACGTTTTCTGTTCCACTTGCATTGCTATACAAAGTTTGTACTCCAAGTGCTGTATTTTGGTTTGCATCATTTGAATACAAAGAAGAAGATCCTATTCCTACATTGTTCGCACCTGAAAAATTGGAATACAGTGCTTGGTCACCTATAGCGACATTGACATCCCCGCTTTGGTTAGAGTAAAGAGCCTGATTGCCAATAGCCTGGTTATTGCTTCCAGATGTATTGTTCAGTAATGCTTCCTTTCCTATAGCGACATTACTACTACCCAACGTATTATTTGAGAGAGCAGATTGACCAAAAACAGTGTTATTCAGTCCTGTACTTGTGGCAGGCAAGGTGCCATAACCAAAAGCAGTATTACTGCTACCCGTAGAGTTAGAAATGATCCCAGCGCGAACGTTATTTACTTTGAACTCAAGGGCTTTGTCATCAGTATTGCCTATAAAGTTCGTACCTGCTACAGTGCCACTGTTGCCAGTAAGTCCCCAGCCTGCCGCACCTCCGAGAGAAGCCCAAGCAGTGCCATCATAAAAATAAAAACCTGCAGTGCCGTCTGTTTGATAGACCAACAAGCCTGTGGCGGGCGTGGCGATGGCGGTGCGTTGGGCTTGAGTCATACGCGGTGCGAGGAGACCTTTGGTGGTGGACTTCACATCAAGGATAGCAGAAGGGTCTGCGGCAGAGTTGTCGGTATTGACACCTACGCCTTGCGCTTGAGCGCGGAACGTAACAAGGCTCAGAGAGAGCAGGAGCATCATGGCAAACACAAACGCGCGGGTTTTGTGCTTTACCTGCCTTGCCTGCGCGGGGTAGGCAAGGGGTTTTGTGGCGTAATAAGTATTCATAACAATTTTTTTTTGATTATTATGCCACAAAGATAATATCGAATATAATAGAATCCAAAAAAATGTCGTGAACGGGCGTTTTTTTGTCGTGAATGAACGATATTTTTAATTTTTCGAGTTACTTCGTGCCTCTTGCACAAAGAATTATGGTGCAAATATAGAAAAAAAATTTTGAATAAAAAAATCCTCTTGTATTTTTTATAGGGCTACCGCACGAAATAACGACTTTTTAAAGTATCACAGAAGGCTCGTCTGTGTACCGAATAGCAAAAATTTGACACTTTTCTTTTTAGGAGGCAAATGATACAGGAGTAGTGATGCTGTAAGCATCTCCTGTCCCTTTAGCACCGCGCAAAATACCGACAAGGGATTCTTACAGAATGGCTAAACTTTCTATTGCTTCCTAAAGAGAAAAGTGTCGGATTTTGACGGATTTTTTATATTTTAGAAATTTAAAAATCCGTTGTCATCTGCAAAATCCGCGTTATCCGCGTGCCTCTTTCACAAATTAATTGTGTCGTTATCAAACTTGCCTCCCCCATTTTTCGTGTACCAACAACCCCGCGCAAAGGCTGTCAATTTTTGTAGAAGTGTTGATTTTGTCCTTGTAAGCAAAGCGAACAATCTCTTCGCTCTTATTTTTTGCACAAAAATTGTCAGAGAACCGTTCTTTATTGGATAGCCCTGTTCAAAAAATCTTGCAAAGGCTTCATAGCCTCAAAGTAGGGCAATACCTGTTTTGTCCAATCGTCTTGCGAGAAAAAACTATCAGGCAGTTTGCGCCATACCACCAGACTTTTGTGCTGTAGGTAGGCAAGGGCAGGATTATCGGCTTGGTAGCCTTTGGGCGTGCCTTTTACCTTCTCCCCTTGAAGTGTGCCAAAAGCATTTTTGAAACTTTCGGCTGTTACGATACCTGAGAACTCGGCAAAATTGTAGTCTATCTCTTGGCGAATCTTCGCAAGTTCAGGCGGCTGGGGCGCGTAAATGCCACCCGCTACAAATGACTCGCCTGCAGGCTGTATGTGCAAATAATAACCTGCACCAGCTACTTTTTTGCCCCCTTTTTGAAAAAAACCTCCAAAATTAAGTTTGTAAGGACTTTTGTCTTTGCTGAAGCGTACATCGCGGTTGATGCGAAACATACATTTTTTGGGTTCAAGCCCCCAAAGCCCCTCATCAAAACCTTGCAACCCTTCGAGCAGAGTCGTTATTTCGCCCTCAAATAATTTTTTCGCTTGTTCGTAAGTCTTACGATTTTCGTCAAACCACGCTTTGTGGTTGTTTTGGGCGAGTGCAGTCAAAAAATCAAAAATAGGATTGATATGCATACAAAAAGATTAAAATTTCAGCCAAATAAATACCCCCTGCATCAGATAGGCGCAGGCAAGGGCGCAATATGTCCCGATAGCATAACCCAAAATTGCCAAAAGCACCCCCACAGGCGCAAGGTGCGGACTAAAAGCCGAAGCCACCACAGGCGCGGAAGCTACACCTCCGATAGCCGCTTGACTACCTACTGCCACAAAGAAAAAAGGGGCGCGACACCACCACGCCATCAGCAGTAGGCAAGCGATATGCACCAAAACCCAAACAAACGCTATCAGAAAAAACAACGGTATTTTGCCTATTCCTTGCAAATCGAGCTTTGTACCCAAAGCCGTAATCAGCAAATACAACAACACTGTCGCCCAACCAGAAGCCCCGACTCCCTCAAGCGCACGCGCTTTGGGGACAAAAGACAAAACAAGTCCCAAAGTAGTACAAATAAATACTATCCAAAAAAAACTTTGCCCTACTGCGTGGGCTATGCCTACACCTCCGAAAGCTATTGCCACAAGTAAGAGATTATCGAATACTTCAGCAGGTTTTTTGACAGACATTTTATAGTCTTGCAGGCGGAGGCGTACTGCCTCAAGCTGTTGCTTATCTGCGCCAAGCCACTTGTCGATGGCTTCATGTCTTTTGGCACAAAAAAGCAAAACTGCCATCAGCGCGTAAGCCACTATCACATCTACCACCGCCATGAGCGCGAAAAGAGTATCATGTGTCTGCAAAATCTCTTTCATCGCGGTTTGATTTGCCGCACCGCCTATCCACGTACCCGCTACAGTAGCCAGTCCGCGCCAGATTTCCTCGCTTCCTGTACCTACAAGTACACTCGGAAACATCTTGCCTACCAATGCCAACGCGATAGGCGCACCTATGACAATGCCAAATACACCCGCCAAAAATACCATCAGCGCAGGCTTGCCTACCTGTCGCAAAGCCCGCATATCCAGTCCCAATCCAAACAAAAGCAGGCTGGCAGGCAAGAAGTATTGGGTAGCCATGGTATAAAAGGGCGTTTGATGCGCATCTATGATGCCCGAAAGTTGCAAAATACTGGGGACAAAATAGCAGAAAAGTAAGGGCGGGAAAAATTGAAAAACGACCTTGCCTACCCGCGTACTTTCGAGCCAAAAGACGAGGGCAGGCAAGGTCGCTAAGATGCCAATGACTACAGGAGTCTGGGTAATGGGCATACGCTTAGAATTTTTTTCTAAAAACTTCGCTCAATATGAACGCATTGCGCACGTTTTCTTGGTTTTCGAGATAAGTCGTCAAGGGGTGTGCAGGGCGTGGTGTATTTTTGTAATCTTCCTCTTTGGCTTCTTTGGCGGCTTTTTTAGGCTTTTCGGGCTTTGGTGGCTTTGTCGACTTGATGGCAGGCAAGGAAATGGGACGCACTTCTTTGGACACCTTTGGTTTTTTGGTGTTTTTTTCTTGGCTACGATATACTACCTCGACATTTTCTTGGATTTGCCTTTCAAGGCTTTGTTCATAGACTGTGTAAGACTCTTGTGGCACAATAAAATCTTGTGCTTTTTTGCCTTGAATAATCGTTTTGGGGGCTTGAGTTTTTTGCTGTTGGGTAATGACAAAATATGCCATTACGCCCACCCAAATCAGTACAGATAGGATTTCCATGGAGATTTACGATTTTAGGTTTACGATTTACGATTTTAGGTTTACGATTTACAATTTACGATTTTTATAAGAGAACTTGAAAATCGTAAATCGTAAACCGTAAATCAAAAATCGTAAATCTCTTAGCTTTTCAACACTTCTATTTGCTTTAAGAAATAAGTGCGTTTTTCGGGATAGTATTCAATCAATTTCTCATATACTTCAATGGCTTCTTCAGTTTTTTCTTGCATGAATAGCCTGATAGCCAAGTCTTCGCTAAGTGCCTCTTCGTCAGGGTTTTGGGCTGGTATTGAAGGCTTTTTAGCAGGTCTGAGAGCCTCTTGTAAGGTATCACGAAGCACCCTTATTTGGCTTTCGTAATAGGCTTTTTTGATAGGGTTTTGTATTATCAGTTGGTCATAGATACCGATAGCCAAGTCAAGTTTTCCTTGATTAAAAAACGCAACCGCTTGATTTTCAGTCAAAAAGATAGCTTCTTCATCAACTTTTTCAGGCGTTTGTGCTTGTGGCATTTCCAATTTTTCAAGCTCAACGATGGGCGTGGGCTGTTGTTGCTCTTGCGGGATTTCTATTTTTTCAACCTCGACTGGTATTTCTAAAGGTATGGCTTCAAAAAACGGTTTTTCTTCTTCTGTGAGCTGTTCTTTGGCGGGTTCGGATAGCGTACTAAGTGATACGTTTTGGATTTCGGGTGTAGTTTCGATGTCCTCAAAAAAGCTATTGATAGTCGTGTCTGTTGTATTTTCTACTATCTCGAGCGGTATTTCAGGCAAGGTTTGTACTTCAATTTTGGGGGCAGGCAAGTCGTATCCATCAAAATAAATCTTATAATTTTTCTTGCCTACCAGCATGATGACTTCTTCTTGGTAATAGGCTTTTTTTTCGGGATAGATTTCCATGAGTTTTTTGTACATATCCATCGCTTCTTTTTCCTTTCCGTCATAATACAGCCCAAGCGCACGACCTTCGTTGAAGTGAATGTAGTCGGGCTGTCCGTCAGGTACGATTCCCTCAAAAAAGGCATCAGTAGATACTTCTTCTGGTTTTGATTCTTCGGGTTTTAGTTCTTCAGGTACTTTTTCTTCTGTTTTTACTTCTTCTGTTTTTACTTCTTCTTCTTTTATTTCTTCGGGTTTTATTTCTTCGGGTTTTATTTCTTCTACTTTCGCGACTTCTGTGTAGGCAGGCAAGTTGCTTGTGAGGTTTGTCCAACGGGCTGTGTAAGGCGGATTGGCGTTTGGATTTTGTGTGTGTAGGAGTTCGTACATAGCTTTAGCTTCTTCTACCTTGCCTGCGTTGAAAAGCGCGAGGGCATCAGTTTCAGAGGCTTGATTTTCCCAAATAGTTTCGATGGGTTGTTTCAAAAGCTCTATGACTTTGGTTTTGTGTTCTTTTTCGGCTTGTGGTTTGTAGGCTTCGGCTTCTTGGTCAAGTTCAATGGTAGGCAAGAGGTCAAAAAACGATTTGCTGTTTTTGAGTGCTTGTCCAAGATTTTCGGGCGTGTTTTTGCTATTTTGTATATCTTCGGCTGGGGGCAAAAGCATAATCAATCGCCTAAGCAGTCTTCGGTCTTGGGCATAGATAGCGGCACGCCTTATTTTTTGGGGCGCGAGCATACTTTCGTGGTCGTGGGCATATTTGGCAACAAGCAAATGTCCAAGTTGAAAATACGGAAATTGGGATAGGAGTTCCTCTAAGGCTTCGAGTTCGCTTTCGGCTATTCGGTAAGGGTATTGAAGTAGGTTTTGTAAATTTTCAGCCGTCATCAGTGCTTTTAGCTAATTTTAAAGGGCAAATATCAATAATATTTTGGAGTTTTCAAAAATAAAACGGATTTAATTGAAAAATATCAATCCATGAACAAACCTTGCCCAAATTTTGTTTATAAGGGAACTTATGAAAAGCTACTTTTTATTTTTTGCTATCCTTTACTTGCCTGCCCAACTTTTCGCCCAAACGCGCCCAGACGAGCTGACAGTGAGAGAATTTTATGACCAAATATTCCGCCATCACCCGCTCATCAAGCAAGCGCAAAGCCTGAATCCACTGGCACAGCAAGAGCTTCGCATGGCGCGGGGCGGCTTTGACCCCAAGCTGAGTACGGACTTCAACCGCAAACAATTTGACAAAAAAGAGTATTTCCAAACTTTTTATACCAAACTCAAAGCACCCATTTGGATTGGAGAGTTGCAAGCCTCTTTTGAGCGCAATCAAGGCACTTTTTTGGACGAATCACTTTATACTGATGGCGCAGGGCTACTTGCAGTAGGCGTAGGCATACCTATAGGCAGGAATATCCTCATAGACGAGCGCAGAAATGCCCTTCGACAAGCCCAAATAGCCCAAAACTTAGCGGAAGCAGAGCGCGTAAAGCTCATGAACAAAATCCTCGTCAATGCCTCCAAAGACTATGCCGAATGGTATTTTGCCTACCATCAATACCGCCTTTTGCAAGACGGCTATAAGCTCGCAGAAGAACGCTACAATGCTGTAAAACAACGACTTATGATGGGCGAACTCGCGCCTATTGATTCTGTCCAAGCCCTTATCACTTTGCAGGAAAGGAACATTGCCCTCCAGCAAGGGCAGGTAGATTGGCAGAATGCAGGGCTTCGCCTCAGCAACTATATGTGGGGCGAAAACGACACGCCTCTCCAAATAGAATCTACTGCTATCCCACAGCCTTTCGCCCAAAATCCTGCCCTTGTCCAAGAAAGTACCTTGCAAGAGCTTTTTATTTTTGCACAGCAAAACCACCCCGAAATCCGAAAAAACACCTTCAAACGCAATCAACTTGCCTTTGAAGAACGCTATCAGCGCAATAACTTGATGCCTGACCTGAAGCTGAATTACAATCTTTTGCGAAACGTGAACGCAAAAGAAAGTACCAATTTTAATTTTAGAAATAATTACAAATTGGGCTTTACCTTTGAGATGCCTCTCCTGCTCCGCAAAGAAAGAAGCAAACTTCAAATGGTGCGTATCAAGCAAATGCAGGTAGATTGGGAAATACAACAAGTCCAAAGAGAAATCCGAAATGAAGTCCAAGCCTCTCACAATGAACTTGTTACTTATACGCGCCAACTCGTACAGCAGGAAAGTATGGTTACGAATTACCGCATCTTGCGTGATGGCGAATTGCGCAAATTTTGGGCAGGTGAGAGTTCGCTCTTTATCATCAATGCCCAAGAAAGTAAATATGTAGAATCCCAAATCAAGCTCGAGCAAATCAAGGCAAAATACATCAAAGCTCAAGCCCTTTTGCTTTGGGCGGCAGGCAAGCCCCTTTGGGAATAATTTTTTTTCAAAATTATACCTATCTTTGCGAATCATTCAGCACTTCTTTTACAAAGTCGTACAACTAACGACCGATTCTTCTCTATGCAATTAAAATATTTTTTGTGGTATATATGTTTTGGGTGGCAAGTTACCAACGCACTTGCTCAAAACCCAAAAGTATTGGATAGTTTGCACAACGCATACAAAAATAGCCGTATAGATACCACAAAAATAAAAATACTCCTTCGTTTAGCTGACCAATATAAAAACAACGCGCCCGATACGTGCCTCATATTAACACAAAAAGCTATCCAACAAAGCGAAAAAATAAACTATAAAAAAGGGCTTGCGCAAAGCCTGAATATGATGGGAAGTGCCTATTACTACCTCTCAAACTATCCCAAAGCCTTAGAATATTATCAAAAGGCATTGAGCCTTTCTGAACAGTTGAGTGAAAATAGCCTCGCCGCTTCAGCCCTAAACAACATAGGCATCTCTTACCGTGTCCAAAATAACCTACCCAAAGCCTTAGAATATTATGAAAAAGCCATAACGCTCAAAAAACAATTCAATGATATAAATAACTTGGGGGTGATGTTAAACAATGTCGGCAGTTTGTACTATCAAATAGAAAATTATCCTAAATCATTGGAGTATCATCAGCAAAGTTTAGACCTTGCACAAAAAAATAAAGACACAAGAGCTACAGGCGTAAGCCTCAATAACATTGGATATGTACACTATAAGCAAGGAAATTATACCAAAGCTAAAGAATTTTACCAAAAAAGCCTTGTAGCCAGAGAAAAGTCAAATGACAAGCAAGGACTGAGCTTTACTTTAGATGGATTGGCAAAAGTGTTTTTACAAGAAAAAGACTACACTCAAGCCAAAGAATGTGCAGAAAAAGCCGTTAAACTTGCCCAAGAAGCCAAATCTGCCCAAAGAATCGCAGAAGCCTCAAGTACTTTGTATGAAATACATAAAAAAATGGGCAATTACGAAAAATCTTTAGCCTATTTTGAAACTACCAAAACCATCAATGATAGCTTATTCAATATAGAAAAAAGCAAAGCCATCTCTGGTATGACTTCTACTATAGAGCTGGAGCGCAAACAAAAAGATTTCCTGCTTTTACAAAAAGACAGCGAACTTATAGCGCGACAGCTCGAAATAAGCCAAAAAAGAGCTGAAGCAGAAAATCTGATAGCACTTGCCAAAGGAGAAAAAGACAAAAGAAAAGCGGATAGCCTTTTGGCTTTAGCCCAAAAAAAAGAACTCGAAGCTGATAAATTAGCCGCCCAAAATAAAATTCAAACAGCCGAGAATGAAAAACAACGTGAGGCAGTAGCTTTCCAACAAACTATCAACTATCTGATATTGGCAGTTTTATTTTCGGTGCTTGTACTTGCCTACTTTATTTTCCGAAGCAGGCAAGCGCAAAAACAACTCAATACCGAACTTTCTCATAAAACAGAAGAAATCCAACTAAAAAACGAAGAACTACAACAAATTCAAGAAGAAATCATTGCACAACGTGACCAAATTGAGGAACAAAATAACGCACTTTCCTACCATATTACCCAAACCGAACACAGCATAAAAGCCGCGCTTACAATCCAAAAAGCTGTCCTGCCATTCGACAATCGTATTCGTGAGCTTTTGAAGGATTATTTTGTGCTTTATCGCCCCCGAAATATCGTTTCGGGTGATTTTTATTGGATAGAGCAGGTAGGCAAGGATACTTTTATAGCCGTAGCAGACTGCACTGGGCATGGCATACCAGGGGCTTTTATGAGTCTGATAGGAATCAATGTGCTTGAACGCATCATTGTCCATCAAAAAATATACAATCCCTCCGAAATACTCCACAATATGCACCAAACAGTGCGCCTCGCACTCAAACAAGACATTATTGAAAACCACAGTGGTATGGATTTGGGGCTTGTACGCCTTGAGTATGATGAGGCAGGCAAGGCAAATATCTGTTATGCAGGTGCAAAACGTCCACTGTATTACATAGATGCCTCCTTGCCTACCGAAGTCCGAAAAATAGCAGGAAGCAGGAAAGCTATAGGAGGTATTCAAAATGAAAAAATAACGTATGACGAAAATTTCCTTTCCTTGCCTGCCCAAAGTATGCTCTATATGAGTTCAGATGGATTAGAAGACCAAAATAATGTAGCACGCAAGCGTTTACAAGAAAAACCGATTTTAGCCTCTCTTTTACAAAATTACCAATTACCTTTAGAGTCCCAAAAAAATGCGATAGAAGTTATTTTGGATAAACACATGGAAGGTACTGAGCAACGTGATGATATATTGCTCTTGGGATTGACGTTGTGAAGTCGTTTTTTTTATTTTTTGGTTCTTGAAAAGTTATTGCAGATGTTCGATTTTTAGAGAGCTTCAACCCTTCGGGTTGAAACAACATGGCTTACTTTTACAATGCCTCCTATTTCAAATTCCGCAATAACTTTCGAAGAATCTATTTTTTTAACGTTGTCAATGGAAAAATAAACTCATTTACAAAAACGTTTTAAGTAATCGCCTGCCTCAGCGTTGCCGAGCGCGGCGGCTTTCTGCCAATCTTCACACGCCTTGCCTACGTTTTTCAGCGCGTTGTGGGCTTCGCCTCTCCTCAAAAAAGCCTCACTCAAAGTAGGTTTTTGCAAAATAACCGCCTCAAGGTCAGCTAAAGCTTCGGCAGGTTTGTTTTGTTCGAGCAAAAGTTCTGCCCTGAACATACGGACTTCTACCGCAAGAGGCTGTATTTCGAGTGCTTTATTCCAGTCTGCCAACGCCTTTTTATAGTTTTTTTGATTATAGTACAGTAGTCCGCGATTGTGGTAGGCAAGGACATGGGCGGGCTTTGCGGTCAGGGCGCGGGTATAGTAGGCAAGGGCGCGTTTGGGTTGATTATTTTCTTCCTCCAGCACACCCAGCCCCACGAGCGCGTCTGCGTGGGTAGGTTCTAAGACAAGGGCTTGTGCATAATCTTTTTGCGCATCTTCCTTTTTTTCGAGCCAATACAGCGCGGTAGCCCGCAAATAATACAACTCGGCAGTGGGTTTGCCGAAGCGCATGGCTTCTGTATAATCTTTGTGGGCTTTGGCAAAAGCCGAAAGTCTATAATGCAAAAGCCCCCGCGAGCGGTACAGGGTAGGCAAGTCGCAAATCTGTAACGCACTATCAAGTATTGCCTTGCCTACCTCTACCTTGCCTGCCGCTATAGCTTCTTCAGCCTGCCTATGAAGCAACTGCACGAATGCCTCCTGCGTACAGTCTTGGGTGTAGGCGGGTAGGCAAGTCAAAAATATAAGACAGCAGTACAGAATCGCGTAATTGGGGAACATATTTTCTGGGTGTTTTTGTAAGATGATATTCTAACGAACTATAGGCACAAAAGATTGGCAAAATGTCTAAATTATCAGGTGTATCAGACTACTTTGATACTGACATTGTTAATTTGTAAATTGAGTAATCATGCTGTAAGCATCTCCTGTTCCTTTAGCACCGCGCAAAATACCGACAAGGGATTCTTACAAAATGACTACTTTTTTTGAATACAAATTAGTGGTCAGTCTTAGTTAAATATTCGTTTTTTTTCGGTTGGCAATCCGCTTGCGGTTGTCAATCCGAAAGAAAGACTGACCATTGGTAAAGTCGCTATCAAATTGTAAGCAAAGCGAACAGTCTCGTGGTTCGCTCACAAATCGTTGATTCACAACGAGTTCCTTCGCTTTGCTCAGAAGAACAAAGTACGCTCTTTTTCCTCTATTTTTCGGTATCAAAATCAAAAAAAAAACAATATCCGTTCCATTTTTGGGTTGAGTGTTGGTATTATAAATTATGAAACAAAACATAATTTTTGTACTACTGCTCCTGTTCGGTTGTACTTTTTGTGCAGACAAAGAGTCTTTAGACCATATCCTCTACGCTATTGATACGGTAGACCATCATCTTATCGCGGCACGCGAGGACACTGACGCTTCTCTTATAAAACTCAAAAAAAAGATAGAGAAACAGGGCAACTCGCCTGAAGGCTTGGCTATGGTAAAACGTGCTGAAATATTGAAAATAAATACGGCTAAAGTATTAAAAACTGTTGATTCTCTCAAAAAAGCACTGATACAAGGCATAGGTATCGATGAGAAAACAAACAAGCTAAAAAATGTATATGCGACTTTTGATTGGACAAACGGATATCAAAAACAGTTAGCTTATATCTTAGATGATTATGTAGCGTTCCTGAATAGCAGTTACAAAGACCTGCTGCATGAAAATTTTAAGTTTGAGCCTATCAGCAAAGCTATGGTACCCGCTAAAATGATGAGAAGCCTGTATGGGAATGTATATGTCGTGTCTTTAGTCTTACAACTTACCAATATTACTTCAGACATAGTGCGGTATGAGCAAGAGGTTTTGAAAAAAATGGGTGCAGGTGAGCTAATTAACGCCATACGTTTTGATATAATAGATAAAAAACGTAGTTTTTCCCAACCAAATATCAAAGGAAACGAATTGAAACGCACGGTGCGTGAGCCTCTTTCTACCTTTTCGATAGATGTCGATAAGGCTTCTTATAGCCTATTGCGCAAAAGTATAGAAAAAAATGAAGGATTGAACAATACAGATTTTCGGACTGAAGAACTTGTAAATTATTTTTATTATGACTATCCCAAACCCACAGGCGATTCGCCTTTGGCACTTTATACTGAACTTTCAGCCTGTCCATGGAACAAAGAAAGTCAATTATTGCACATAGGTTTACAGGCAAAAGATATACCTGCTACAACCTTGCCTACCTCGAATTTTGTATTTTTGATTGATGTTTCAGGCTCTATGAATATGCCTGATAAGTTGCCTTTATTGAAAGATGCGTTCAAAATCATTGTTCGTCAATTGCGCCCCGAAGACCGCGTAGCTATAGTGGTCTATGCAGGCGCGGCTGGTTTGGTCTTGCCTTCCACAAGTGCCTCTGAGCAAGGTAAAATCATAGCAGGATTTGAAAATTTGCACGCTGGCGGAAGTACGGCAGGAGGCGAAGGCATAGCACTTGCCTACCGCGTAGCTCTCCAAAACTTTATGCCCCATGGCAACAATCGCGTTATTTTAGCTACTGATGGCGACTTCAATGTCGGCATTTCTAATCCAGCTGACTTACAAAGTTTGATAGAACAGCAACGAAAAACAGGCATCTATCTTACTTGCTTAGGCTTTGGTATGGGCAATTTTCGTGATGAAATATTAGAAAAATTGGCAAATAAAGGCAATGGCAACTATGGTTATATTGATACCTTCAGCGAAGCAGAGAAGTTTTTGAAGCGTGAGTATCGTGGAACACTCTTTGCGGTCGCAAAAGATGTAAAATTGCAAGTAGAATTTAATCCAGCTTTTGTCGAGTCTTATCGCTTGATTGGTTATGAAAACAGGCGTTTAGCCAATACAGACTTTGAAGATGATGCCAAAGATGCGGGAGAGATAGGCGCAGGACACACTGTTACGGCATTGTACGAGATTATACCAGCCAAGCATACAAAACAGCAAAATGTGATGCCACAAAGCAAATATCACACGACTATTTTGGACAAAGATGCGTTTGAAAACAATGAGTTAGGAAATATTCAGATTCGTTACAA
>JAAFJK010000669.1 GCA_013298105.1 Cytophagales bacterium | reverse complement strand
TGTAGCGGGTAGGCAAGGCACAAGTTTTTTCCTCAAAACCCTTGCAATTTCAAAAAGAAATACGTATGTTTGTATCATGAATCTGCAATTCGAGCTATTTCCTGACTTTCCACGTCTTGAACCACTGCCCCCTACCTTGCCTGCCCCCAAAGACTGGACGTGGCTGGAGGAGGCGTGGGCTAC
The DNA here is from genome assembly GCA_013298105.1 of Cytophagales bacterium. Lineage (GTDB taxonomy): Bacteria > Bacteroidota > Bacteroidia > Cytophagales > Microscillaceae > RDXI01. Next base: position 2,356 of record JAAFJK010000669.1, on the reverse strand, counting down.
GCTTGACTATCCCGAAGACGAAGAAAACGAAGATATGCCACAAAACACCCTGCAAGGCAAACTTATCAACTATATCAAATCTGTCTTAGATGCGTGTTTGGCTTATGTTGATAATGGTTTCGCGGCGGCTGACCTATTCATGCACCGCACCATACAAGCCCTCAATGAAGAAGGCAAAACCACCAAACAAGTTGAAAAACTTGCCCCTGATGTTATTTTTGTCCAAAATGTAGTCCCCCAAAACATAAGAGGCTCATTTGACCAACAAAAAGAGGAAAAAGCCTTGCGTGAGGCGTGGAAAGCCCGCACAGGCGAAGAAATGCCAGACGAAATGGTAGATATGAAAATCTTGGTGGTGGAGATTATGTCCCCCTCCAATTATGCTACTGTGGGCGATATTTGGAAACGCTATCAGTTTTATCAGCGCGAGCAGGTACAAGAATATTTGGTTATCCACACCGAAAATGACGAGCTGTATTTGGAGTTTTTTGTGAATCGCGGAGGTGTTTTGATGAAAATGCTGGATTTTCCCGAACACGAAAGTGCGCTTGCGAAAGTGATTTTCAAGGTAGTGGACAATGAATTGATATTGACTACACCTGATGGCGATATTTTTTTGCACTACGAAGATGAGCGAAAAATGAAACAGGAAACTCAACAAAAACTTTTGCAGAAAGAGAAATTACTTGAGCAAGAGCGTGCCGAAAAAGAGCGTGAGCGTGCCGAAAAAGAAGAAGCACTTGCCGAAAAAGAGCGTGAGCGTGCTGAGAAAGAGCGTGAGCGTACCGAGAAAGAAAAAGCACTTACTGAAAAAGAGCGCGAGCGTACCGAGAAAGAGCGCGAGCGCAAATTACGCCTTAAGCTCGAAGCCGATATAGCCCGCGAACGCGAAGAAGAACAACTGGCACTCGAGGAGATGAAGCGTAAACTTCAGATGGCAGAGCAAATAGCCCAAAGATTAAGTGATTTGAATTAGGAACGAGTAGAAAATAAGATGATAAAAATTTTGTGCGATATTTTGGGTTTAGGTAAGGCGCAATAGAAGCGCGCAAGCAGTAGGGTAGTGTTTTGTAATGATTATTGCAACGCAACATAAGCGCAAAAGATTAACAAAATTAGCAAATTATTTTTTACTCGTTCCTTAAGTTGTACCTTGCCTGCCTGCTCTGTAGCGGGTAGGCAAGGCACAAGTTTTTTCTTCAAAACCCTTGCAATTTTAAAAAGAAATACGTATGTTTGTATCATGAATCTGCAATTCGAGCTATTTCCTGACTTTCCACGTCTTGAACCACTGCCCCCTATCTTGCCTGCCCCCAAAGACTGGACGTGGCTGGAGGAGGCGTGGGCTACGCTTGACTATCCCGAAGACGAAGAAAACGAAGATATGCCACAAAACACCCTGCAAGGCAAACTTATCAACTATATCAAATCTGTCTTAGATGCGTGTTTGGCTTATGTTGATAATGGTTTCGCGGCGGCTGACCTATTCATGCACCGCACCATACAAGCCCTCAATGAAGAAGGCAAAACCACCAAACAAGTTGAAAAACTTGCCCCTGATGTTATTTTTGTCCAAAATGTAGTCCCCCAAAACATAAGAGGCTCATTTGACCAACAAAAAGAGGAAAAAGCCTTGCGTGAGGCGTGGAAAGCCCGCACAGGCGAAGAAATGCCAGACGAAATGGTAGATATGAAAATCTTGGTGGTGGAGATTATGTCCCCCTCCAATTATGCTACTGTGGGCGATATTTGGAAACGCTATCAGTTTTATCAGCGCGAGCAGGTACAAGAATATTTGGTTATCCACACCGAAAATGACGAGCTGTATTTGGAGTTTTTTGTGAATCGCGGAGGTGTTTTGATGAAAATGCTGGATTTTCCCGAACACGAAAGTGCGCTTGCGAAAGTGATTTTCAAGGTAGTGGACAATGAATTGATATTGACTACACCTGATGGCGATATTTTTTTGCACTACGAAGATGAGCGAAAAATGAAACAGGAAACTCAACAAAAACTTTTGCAGAAAGAGAAATTACTTGAGCAAGAGCGTGCCGAAAAAGAAGAAGCACTTGCCGAGAAAGAGCGTGAGCGTGCCGAAAAAGAGCGTGAGCGTGCCGAAAAAGAAAAAGCACTTACTGAAAAAGAGCGCGAGCGTACCGAGAAAGAAAAAGCACTTACTGAAAAAGAGCGCGAGCGCAAATTGCGCCTTAAGCTCGAAGCCGATATAGCCCGCGAACGCGAAGAAGAACAACTGGCACTCGAGGAGATGAAGCGTAAACTTCAGATGGCAGAGCAAATAGCCCAAAGATTAAGTGATTTGAATTAAGTTACACCTTGCCTGCCTGCTATGTAGCGG